>NZ_JACCLX010000041.1 GCF_024490875.1 Methanocaldococcus sp. | reverse complement strand
ATTTGATATTATCAAATCCCGAGAGTAAATATTATACAAATATGAAAATTTTTTAAAAACATATTACAAATATGCAATATAAATTCAAATCTTTTAATATAATTATAATCTTTTTAGCATAAAAGAAGGACAAAATATCCTTTATTACATATTTAATTTATGAATTTATATACTTGCATACTTTTTAAAAGTAATATTGACTCCCGGTAAATTTTCAATTCAATATTATAAAATAAGAAAAATACCAAAAAAATATTATAGTACTATTAAATATCCTAAAAATCGTAATAGAGTATAATAAAAATTCAAAATTTTTTACGATTTAATATTATCAAGTCTTAAGAGTAAATATTATTTATTTACTATAAAATTCATAAAAATAATATTCCAAATATATAAGATAATTTTAAATATTTAAAAAAAGAAGTATTATAATCATTAAAAAGAATAAAGGCGAAGAAAAATGTATATAATCATAGTTTATGATGTGAATGTTGCAAGAGTAAATAAAGTTAAAAAATTTCTCAGACAGCATTTAAACTGGGTTCAAAATAGTGTATTTGAAGGAGAGGTAACAGATGCAGAGTTTGAAAGAATAAAAGATGGGCTTTTAAATATAATTGACGAAGATAAAGATTCTATAATCATATACAAACTTAAATCAAAACCAAGTAGAGAAATTTATGGAGTAGATAAAAATCCAATTGATGATATTATTTAAAACCAAGATATCAATGGCTCATAATCTTTTTGTCTAACTAAATGCTTAATTAACTTGTAAGATTCCAACCTTATCAATCTCTTTTTTGTAATATTCTTTTTTAATGTTGGATGTTTAACACTCTTTTCCATCTCCCCATTAAATGCTTTTAGAACTATCTTTTTACCATTATCATTTAATAGTATTCCGTTTAAATCGTCTCTAAAATGCTTTTTCTGAATAATACCCTGCTTAACTAATCTGTTTGCTATTCTATCGGCAATTATTGGTTTAAAAATTTCGCTTAAATCTAACGCCAAGGAAAACCTTCTCTCTCTTGGCTCATGCAAATAGCTTATCGTTGGAGTTAGTTGAGTGTTGTAAAGTTCACTTATTATTGTTGGATATAAACGAGAATTTAAAAAACTTATTAAAGCGTTCATCTCATTTTGAGGAGGTCTTCTTGTTCTTTTGATGATTTTAAATTCTTCTGGCAAAGTCTCATCCCATAGTTTATAGTATTCACTTCTAATTCTTCCTTCGATATTCATAACCTCAGTAATTTTATTTGCATAATTAAGTTCCTCTAAGAATTCATCAAATTTAACATTAATTCCAAATTTTGACAGATTTTTTTCCATATTTTTTACCCCACCAATAACAAAGAGTTTTGCAAGATTTAATCTTTTTTCATGATTTAAATAATGCTCCGCCTGTTTTACAACTAAATCTCCAGAATGGAGAGACTCCCTCGGATAAAAACTCCCATCATAATATCCATAATGGTTAAAGAAATGCAAAGCAATGCCTTTTTGTGCTAAATAATGTAATGCTTGAGAACTTATGCTTACTTTTCCATAGATATAGATGTCATAAATTCCTTCAACTGCTAAAGGTTTCTTTCCATTAGCATTTTCAAAATAAAGTGTATTTTCTCTCCTAAAAAGATAGCCATCAGATAGTAAGGTTAGAGATTTTTTCCTCATAATCTCCCCCACTTAAATCCAACATAACTCATAATATGCACATTTTTTGCAAATTTTGGATTTCTTTGGTTTTGGTGGATTTGGCATTGACTTTATTTTCTCAACTTCTTTTATTGCTTCTTCAACCTCTTTTTCTCTTCCATCTAAGATTATTTCCTTTGTCTCTCTAAGTTTTGGATAGTTAAGAATTGCCCTTGCTTTAATACCATATCTTTTAAATAGTAAATATAATATAATGCCTGCATTTCGTGGGCTTTCTCCATTGTCTTACTTTTTTTAACCTCGTGAATTTCAACAATGTCCTTTTTCTTAATGAAGTCAATATTTATAGTTCCTATTAAAACCTCCTTCTCCTCCCCAAAATAACATTTTTCGTGTAAAAATTTTCCCAAATCAACAATATCACTCTCGTGTTCCATTGTTATTCCTTTTGCAAAATACCATAACTTCGTTTTACAGACAAAGAGGTAGTTTATTTCAATCCCTCTAATTAAGAGTTCTTTTTCAATATATTCATTTTCAGAAGACATTTAAAACACCAAAAAATTAATTTTAAAGAATCTCATCATCTAAGGATATGCCTCCATAATCTACGAGCAAGTCATAAATTTCAATTCTCTTTTTTGAGTATATTGGAGAAAGTGATTCAACTTCTTTAACAAACTCTTCAAAGAAATTTTCGTCTTCAAAGTATTTTCCCTTTGAAATTTTCCAACTTTCTAATTTTTGTAGAAATAAATCTCCAATATAATCAGAATACAAAAATTTAAACCATTCCCCTATATCACTTCCGCCAATAGTTGAAGGAAATTCTCTATCAAGCAAAGAAAAAGTTAAAATTCCTCTAACAATACATTCTCTCTTTTCTCTAAAATCTTTAATAATAACAGTCCTATTTTCTTTATCAACTTCAACGAAGGCATTATCTAAAATCCACAATAAGTCATATTCTGTCTCTCTTCCATCTTCATAGATAACCTTCCAAATAACGCTATCTCCCCTAAACCTTTTGAAAGAATTTTTAAAAGTATCCCACCACTTTAATAATTCATCTCTTACTTCTTCATCAACAATATTCTCATTTTCATCTTCTTCAATTTCCTTTATTTTTTCATTTAGATGATGTAAAACCCAATAATATGGAAACTTATCCTTTAAATTTTCAAGTATTTTTCTTCTTTGATAAGTCAATTTTTCATTATACTCTTTCATAGAGTTAAGAACACTCCAAAGGACTGCACCACAAAACTTAGGAACTTTGTCTTTTTTGAATTCTCTATCTTCAAATGCCTTTTTCATCAAATTTACAAATTCATAATAATCTAATTCTTCTTTTTTGATTTCATTGAAATGTCTCTTTAAGTTATTATAAGTTTTATTTATTATTACGCAGTATATTTTGCATTTCTCCATTCCCCTCCCAACTCTTCCAATTCTCTGCATAAAATTCCTAAAATATAATCCAGAGTCCATAAAACATAAAGAAACTGGATAATTAACCCCTACTTCTGCCTTTGATGTAGTTATTATGATATCAGTTCTGTTTAAAATTTCATTTAAATCCTCTTCACTCTTTTCTCGCGTTTGTAATCCTGTATTGACCCAAACCTCTGCATCAATCTCATTCTCAATAATATATTTCATTTTCATAGCATCTCTCAGAGAATTAAAAATAATCAAAATCTTCTCATTGTTAGATATTGCTTTTTCTATAATATCCCTAATATTTTCCTTTAATTTTCCATCTTCAACCAAATAACCAAATAAACTCCTTTCTATACGCTTAGAAATTTTTATAAACTCAATTTCCATTTCTCCTTGAATAACTCTTCCCTCACTACTTAACGGTTGTTCAATAACTTCTGGAATAATTCCATTTTCATATAAAAATTCTATTAAATTCTCTTCTGGCGTTGCAGAAACAAAAAACCATTTTATCTGTCTAAATACCTCTTTTGTCATTAGAAACCAAATTAAAATATTTGCTATTTGCTCCTCATCATATAAATGATATTCGTCGAAAATAACATAATCCAATGCATTGAAAAACTCTAACCAATCAGAAAAACCCTTTAAATGTCTAAATTTTTCATTTTTTCTTGGTAAGTGATAACCACTATTTATCATATAGTTTAAGATGTCTGGATTCGTTACGGCAATTTCGCAATTTTTTAATTTTTCTATTAATTCCTCTCCTCTTTCTTTTCCTTTTTTCGTTAAAGTTTTTCCAGTTATTACCTCAACCTTAATTCCTTGCTCTTTTAATGTTTTCTCAATATCTTCTGCCAATGCATTTGTCGGAACTACAATTAACCCTCTTTTAGAAGTTAAATAATTGTTGTCCTTTGCATATAAGATAGAAAATACAAAAGAAAATGTCTTTCCTGCACCAGTTGGGGCAACAATAAAATAAACATCGTTCTTTAATTCAGAAACATCTGAATAAAATATCTCTTGAAATTTATGTAATCTAAGGTTTCCTCTAATAACCTTATCTCCAAAAGGCAAACATTTTTTTGAAACCTTTAATTTTAAAGATTCCATAAATATCCCCTAAAAAAATTAGTTAGAAAAGATATATTCTAAATCTTCAACTTTAAACCCCGTTCCAATAATATAGTGAGAAAGAACAAATCTTAACATCTGAGATTCTCTTAATTTTACATCTTTTCCAAATATTTTCTTAATTGTGTAGAGATTTAGCCAAATTTCCTCTGGTTTTTCCTTTTTTTCTTCAAATAATAAAAGACATTCCCTACCAACCCCTATCCTCAAAGTAAATGTTTTCGGAAGTTTTATATCTTCAAAAGTCAATAAAGATGCTTCAAAAATTGAGCCCTCTTTTATTCCTTGAATGTGGAAGTAATTTTTAAACAATCCTTTTCCCATCTGTTCAATTATATCTCTTCTAACCATATAATCAGATATTTCTGATGTTTTTCTTGTAAATATTGGAGTTTTTTCATAATATATTGGTCTTCCAATGGTCCAAACAAATCCAAACTCCTTAATCTCTTCATAATCTGGCTTATCTTTTATTTGGTAAGTATATTCATTCTTTTTAGCCAATGCAAAATTTAATGCATAATTTAAAGAAATATCTCCAATAAATGGCTCTGTTGATGCAACCCCTCCCTCTGTCTTGTTATAACAAAATAAAGGAGAGAGAAGAGTTATTTTATAATGTCTAATCATATTAGACACCCATTTCTTCTAATAACTTTTTAACATCTTTTTCTTTTTTAATTATTTTACACTCAACTAAGTAGTTTATGCAATCATTTAAATGTCTCAAATAAAGTTGCTTCAATTTTTCTTCATCTTTTAAATATTCATCAATTAACTTTAAAAGTTCTTCTAACTTCTCATTTTCAATTAACATTGATGAATTTTCTCTTAATTTTTCTTTAACAAACTCTTTTACATTTTCATAAGTTACTTCTCCATTAAACTCCTTTGAAATTAGATAGGATGACACTGGAGGCTCAAAGGTATCTAACGCTATACTTATAATTTCATTTTTCATATTTGCATCCATAACATTTGATTGAGCTCCATATCTGGTAGTTTTTAAATGAGAGATTAAAGCGTGGATAAATCCTTCTGGTGTTATGTCATAGAATGTTAAAAACTGTGGGAAATAAACTCCTGGCTTGACATATTGAATTTCAAACAAACTCTGTCTTTGAGTCCCTTCACTTTTATCCCACATTGTCCCTTCTTCACTTAAAGCATTGTGAGTTAATTCCTCTGTTATTTCATCTTTGTCTCTAATTGAATATGCCCATTCGTAAATAACTCTTGAAGGTAATCCAACGGCTTCATTTGATTGCGTTACGCTATCTCCAAACACTATGGAGTTTGGATTTGCTAAATATTCTGATTTTTTTATGAAGTTGTATTCAACCTCTGGATGAACTACTTTAAATTTTCTACACAAAATTAATCCTGTCAATTTTTCTCTTGATTTTAATTTTCTTGAAGGAATTACTACAACATCTTTATTTCCTATTGTTGTGCTTATAACTTCATCTGGCTCTGTTGAACGATTAATTAAATAACCAGTTGTAGTTCTTATTGTTGCTACCTTTATCACATTTGGAGTTCTTTTCCCATACTTATCTTGGAAATACTCTTTTGGAATTATTGAGTAGAGTTTTTCTCTAAACTCATTAACAACATTGTCATCAAAATCAAGATACTTTTTATATACATATTCAGATAATGTCTTTTGCTTTGCCATTGTCATCACCCCATTTTATTTATTGAGATTCTTTGATTTCATCGTCTTTTAATTTTTTCTGTTCTTTTCTTTTTTCTTTGGATTTTAAATCATAATGATAAGCAAATGCATATATCCAGTATCTAAGTTCTTTTTTTGAAGGAAGTTTTCCCTTCCATAAACCTTTAAACAATTCATCATATAACACACCACAAAATTCTTCAATTTTCTCTTTCTTACTTGAATAAGGATATTTCCTATAAAGCATCCCAGCCATTAAGGATTTTATTTCCTCATCCTTATAGCCCTTCTTTACTCCTATCTTCAACACCTCCAAAGTTTCTCTAATCATAGAGGTTTTTGAGGATGCACTACCCTTAGCCCACTCTATATCTGAGGCAATGTCAGCCAATTTTTCAATAATGTTCATTTTTTCTACCCCAATTCTTTGATTTATAATATTTAAGTCGTATTTTTCAGCAAATGATAGTGGATAGGATAATTTGAAGAGATAAAAGTAAAATGCCATAGGATTGTCAGCATAATCATTGAATAACGAAACTATTATATTATCAGATTTTGAGCCTCCTTTTAAGGCATATCCTAATTTCCAAAGCAATTCAAATTCATTTCTAATTTTTTCAATTTCATCGAGTCTAACTTTATCCCATCCTAATTTTTTGAAAGATTTTATTGTATAATCAAAGATTATCGTCTCTTTTTTTACTTTATCTGGATTAAATGGATATGTTAAGTAAAACTTAAAGCCAGTTTCATAAATAAAATCTAAAATTTTTCTATAAAATCTTATAAAATCAATTTGTTTGGAAATATCAACGAAAGTCATTAAGAATGGAAATAATTCCTCTTCCACTTTTACATTAAATCCATAAATTGCCTTTATAAATGCCTTAGCATCTTTATCCCAAAGTCCTATATTCTCACTAACGCTTTCAATGTATTTTGTTAAATTTTCGTCCATTATTGGAATAAAGTAGTCGTAAGCATCTATATATACTGCTTGAACATTTTCTTTTTTTCCAAATATTAATTTTCTAAATGTTACCTCAGTTAAACACAATTGGCAAATATTCTTTTTTGTATTTGATAAAGAAACTACTGTTCTATTTGTAAATCCTCTCGGCTTAAATCCAAAGCATAAATTTTCTGTTGCTATTATAGATGATTCTCTCCCACATAATGAGCATATATTCTTTTTTGAACCAATATCTTCAAATTTTATTTCCTTTATCTTCTTTCCATTTAAATGGGCGTATCCTAACAGTTCATTAATAATCTCTTTTAAATTTACTCTCTCAGAACCACTGTAATTTGTTTTTAACAATGTTATTAAATCAGATAGTGTCTCTTTCTCATTAAATCCTTTTTTTGTAGCAATGTATAGTTTTAGATAGTTTTTTAACCCTGTATCTGCATTTTTAACTCTATCAACAAAGTCCTTATCTAAATCGAAATATTTATCTATTTTAAAATATTTTTCTTCAAACTTAGATTTTAGTTTTTTAATACTTTTTTCATTAGTTTCCGTTGGAGTTAATTGTAATAACAATTTTAAAAGTTTAAATTTTCTAAATTCCTCCTCACTAAAATCTTCAATCTTTTTTGTAAATACATCTCTCGCCTCTTCATCCTTTTTGGATATGTCTTTATAAAATATAGAGTCATCTAATGAATCAATTAATCTTAATATTCTATCTTCTGAAATCTCAATAAATCTAAATATATCCAGTTGTGCCTTTTGCCTATCAATCTTAACCATCTTTTCAGTATTTCTATACAAAAATTCTTCAAATGATTTTATTAAATAATTCTCATCTATTTCTAAATTACCCTCGTAAATAAAACCTCTTGGAGATATAACATAACAATCTACATTTTCTCTTAATCTCTCAACGATAAACCTTGATAGAACTTCATAAGGAATGTCGTCAAAGTAGAATACATTTACATCTACATACTCTTTCAATTTTTTCCAAATTTTTGCTATTTCAGTATAGTTTTCAATTGGTATGGAAATACTATCTGCTAAGTGTATAATCTCAATTAGATCATCTTTTATTAATCTATTTAACCCCCTCCTTGTTGGTAATTTCTCATCTGGAATAATATATCTTGTTCTCTCCTCTGTTGCCAATATAAGATATTTCACAATATCTTTTTCTTCTTCACTTAATTCAATTTTTAAATTTTTTAAATCATCTTCAAAATATTTTTCTATTGAAGATTTTAAATCAATCTCATTGTGCAATTTATTTATATCGTGAAATGTAAATGCAATTAAAAGACACTTTAAAAGCATTCTTATGTCGTTATCATCATAATTTTCATCTATTAAACCTTTATTTAGCCATCTATTTTCTAAAACTTTTAAAGAAGGAATTATTCCATTTAGTATGTGCATAGGATAACTCATATCTGGAAGGTCTTTTGCTTCAATCTCTCCACTTTTAACTTTTTCCTCAAAAGATTTTCCCCCTTTTGCTGGCTTTAAGCGATATTTTTTAAATAGATTGATAAAAACTTTATTGAAGTAGTTTTTAGTTTCATCTTGGAATAACTTAGTTTTAAAGATTTTTTTGGGTTTTACTTTAATTTCCATGATTACACCTTAGGGTATAATTTACCAATAATATCAGTTGCTTCACTATATTCTTACATTCATTTCTTGATATATAAATTTAACTATTAACCTTTTTGGTTAAGTTTTTTGGAAATATTTATTAACCTTAACTAATCTTAAAAAAGGTAGTGATAAAATGAGGGATAAAAATGACAACGCACATAATAAACATAGGGTTTCACGCTGAGCATATTTATAAACCAATTGCTGAGTATGGTGCAAAAAAAGTAATTCTTGTATATTCAAAAGATAAAGAAGAATATGTTAAAGAAGATGATTTAAAAAAAGTTGATGAGGCCTTAAAAAAAGCAAAAGAGTTATGCAATATGCTGGGAATTGAATGTGAAGAGGTAAAAATAAATGGGATAGAGTTTGAGAAAAATGTTGAGATATTAAGGGATATTATAAAAAAAGAGGATAATAAAGTTATTGTAAATATAACTGGTGGTAGAAAAATAACATCTCTCGCTTTACTCTATGCCTCATTATATGAATTCCAAAAAGTAGATAAAATAGTTTATGTGCATAAAAAGAGGATTATAGAACTCCCAAAAATAGCACATCCATACAATTTAACAAAATTTGAAAGAAAAATTTTAGCATCATTAAATGAGGGAGAGAAGACAATAACTGAGTTGGCAAAAGAGTTTAATGTTTCTCTACCAGCAATTATAAAGTATGTAAATTCATTAGAAAGTAAAGGATTAATAAAAACTGAAAAAATAGGCAGAAAAAGAATAATTAAATTAATTTAATTATTTATCAATATTTACAACCATTCCAAATCCTAAACTGTTTTTCTCTCCAAATCCACACTCATAACCAAATTTTATTAGTTCATAATCTCCCCAAACCTTAAACACCATTTCAGAACATCTACAATAGACATTTTCCTTTAATTTCATTCTTTTAGGTTTATATTTTAAAACTTCAAATTCAAAATCTAAGGAGCATTTTTCATTATAAAATGCTTCATATTTTTTCTTTAAATTATTTTTTAAATTTTCATAAAATTTTGAAGAATTTGGAAGCAAATCATATGTTTTTAACTTATTGTCCTCTGTTGGGATTACAGTTTTTAAATATATTGGAGATATTGTTTTTAAAATGTTAAACTTTTTAGGAATTGGTAAAATTTTCGCTCTTTTTACATAAAAGTTTATTTTTCCAACTCTTAACTCTCCATCTTCCAATAAACCCTCAACAAAGTTCTCTATAAATTCATTTTTTGGTGAGGAAATATAAAGATATGCCTTTCCATCAATAGTTTCTATTCCCTCCTTTCTAATAACTCTCCTTCTAATTTGTAACAAAGAAAATGTAAAAAATTTAAATTTTTGATAGTTATGTAATTTCTCTGCATATTTTGGGTTTGCAGAGTGAATTTTATTGTATATTGCTGACGCTAAATAATACTGGTGATTATAAGGAATAACTGTAAAATTATCTGTTTGTAATTCCAACTCCATTCTCATATTTTCCCTCATTATAGGTTAATTACCAAAAGTTCTATATATAAATACGCAGTTATTATAAAGTTGGGTGATTATTGTGGATTTATATGCAGTTGCCACAGAAATGGTAAAAAATTATGGATACATTGGAATATTTATAATATCATTTACAGAGGCATTTATTCAACCAATTCCTCCAGACATTTTTATAATAAGTGCTCCTTTTTTTGGATTAAATCCTATAATATCAGCAATTGTTGCTTCAATTGGAATTACTTTAGGAGGATTATTTGGCTATTACTTAGGATACAAATTAGGACATCCAATATTTGTAAAACTTTTTGGAGAGAAGTATTTACAGAAAGGGGAGGAGTTTTTTAATAAATATGGGGCTTATGGAATAATTTTGGCAGGATTTACTCCGATACCTTACAAAGTTGTTGCGTGGCTCTCTGGAATCTTTGAAATTAGAATATTGATATTTACGATAGCAACAGTTATTGGTAGAGCTCCAAGATTTTTAATTGAGGCATTTTTTGGGAATATGCTAAATAATAATATAAATAAGTTATACAACCTTAATATTTATTTCTTTTATTTAATAAATACACACTATAATTATATATTAGATATTATTATGCTACTTATCTCTAAGACAGTGTATCCCATAGTTTTTATAACTACGACTTTAATCTATTTAAAAAATAGAAAGTTAGGATTAAGGTTAGTATTTGCCTTATTTTTATCTGTATTAATAGCATATTTTTTAAAGTATTTTATAAACGAGCCGAGGCCTTACTTAGTTTTAAATAATATACATCTTCTATGTTACGAAGGTTATGAGCCAAGTTTTCCAAGTGGACATACGACTTTATCTTTTACTTTGGCAACGTCTATACTATTAAACTACTCAAAAAAAATAGGAATTATATTTTTAATTTGGGCCATTCTTGTAGGTTACAGTAGAGTTTATGTAGGTGTTCATTATCCTTTCGATGTTATTGGTGGTTTAATAATTGGAATATTTTGCGGATATTTAACAAAACTTAATATAGAAAAATATATAGAAAGATTAAAATTAATTGATATATGGGGAAAAATAAAAAAGAAAAGTTAAAAATAAAATTATTCTTTTTGTTTAGATTTTTCATCTTCTTTAAAATATTCATCATATACTCCAGCGTCAATTTCTTTTTGAACTTCTTTAGGATCTTTTCCTTCAACCGTTACTCCCATAGAGCCACAAGTTCCTAAAACTTCTTTTACAGCATTCTTTAAAGTGTATGATAACATTGAATCCATTTTCATTTTTGCAATTTTAATAACTTGCTCTAATGTTAAGTTACCAACGACTTCGTGTCTTGGTTCGTGAGCTGCTGTTTCTATACCTAACTCTTTTTTTATTAGAGCGGTTGTTGGAGGAATTCCAACCTCAATCTCGAATTTTCTTGTTTCAGTATCTACTATAATTTTAACAGGAACTTGCATTCCCTCATAGTCTTTAGTTTTTTCGTTAATCTCTTTGACAACCTGCATAACATTAACTCCTAAAGGACCAATTGCTGGTCCTAATGGTGGCCCTGCTGTTGCCTTACCACCAGTAATTAAAACTTCTACAACTTCCTTAGCCATAATGTCTCACCTCAGTTAAAAAATAAGATATTGTATCAGATGCTTAAATAAAGTTAATATATGGAATATATAAAGTTATTCCTAATTAACTAATATTAATCTTTATGTTTTGAAACTATCTTAACACCTTCAACAGATAATGTTATTGGAATTGGAACCATAGCATTTTCAAGTTCTAATGTAACTTCCTCTTTATTTTTATCTACTCTAATAACCTTAGCCCTTTCTCCTTTAAAAGGACCTGCAATAATTTCAACAACATCTCCTTTCTCAATATTTTCAATAATTTTCTTTGGAGTTAGTAATGGCTCTATTTCTTCAATGGCTATAGCTCCAGGAACTATTCCTCTAACTCTTGGCATTCTTTTTATTAATTCTTCTACATCCCCTTTTGTTTCTGCCTCAACTAATACATACCCTTTTAAAGACTCAGTAGCCAATATTGAATAAACATTTAATTGCTCCTTTTCAGCTCTACTTGCCATTAATTCAGCAATATTTTTCTCCTGACCAACCATAGTTCTTACAGCAAAAATCATAATATCACCTTAAATATTTTAATCCAAAAATATAAATCATTTAGTATTAAAATTAAATAAAAAACATAAAAAAGGCTTTAAATTATTTTTATACATTTGGAGTGCTTGGAGGTTTTATTATATTTTTAATATATGTCGCAGGGACATGGATTATGTAACCAATTACACCTAATAATGTTATTCCCAATGCTGTAATTTTAGCAACATTTATATATTCTTCCATTGTAGGTTTTTTAATTACTAACCAAACTCTTTTACACTCTTCAAGAAATTCCTTAAATTCATCTATTTTTTTATTAATATCAATATCTATATTCATTGTTATCCCCTTAAATTTTTGGGATATTCAATAACTCTGTCTTTTTTCTTTTAATTCCAGTTTCTCCAAACTCAATTCTTGATTGAACTCCTGTAACTACTAATAAAACTTTAACTGTATTCTCTAATTTTTCGTCAATAGTAGCTCCCCAAATTATTGTAGCGTTAGGATCTAATCTTGAAGACACTGTGGCTACTACTTCTTTTGCCTCTTCCAATGTTAAGTCCTCTGGACCCATAACATGAATTAAAGCCCCTGTAGCTCCATCTATATCTACATCTAACAGTGGAGAGTTTAGTGCCATATTTATAGCTTCTTTAGCTCTCTTTTCACTATCACTTTCCCCGATTCCAATCATCGCTAAGCCTCCATCGCTCATAACTGCCTTTACATCGGCAAAGTCCACATTAATTAACCCATCTTTGGTTATTAATTCTACTAACCCTTTTACGGCGTTGATTAAAACTTCATCAGCCACTTTAAATGCTAATTTTAAAGGCATATTTGGAACGATTTCAAATAACTTTTCGTTAGGTATTACAACTAATGTATCAGTATGTTGTTTTAATCTTTCTAATCCTTCCATAGCATTTTTCATTCTAATTTTACCCTCCATTTCAAAAGGTAGAGTAACTACTGCTACAGTTAATGCTCCAATTTTTTTGGCTATTTCTGCAACTACTGGAGCTGATCCTGTCCCTGTTCCTCCACCTAATCCACAGGTTATAAATACCATATCGGAATCTTGAATTGCCGCTTTAATTTCTTCAGCGCTTTCTTTTGCCGCTTCTTCACCAATTTTTGGATTACCTCCTGCTCCTAAACCTCTTGTTAATTTTTTACCAATTAATATTTTTTTATCTGCCTTAGTCCTTATTAACTGTTGAGCATCTGTATTAATCGCAATAGTTTTAGCTCCTTCTATTCCTTCTAATTTTAATCTTGTAATTGTGTTATTTCCTGCTCCTCCACAACCTACAACTGTTATTTTAGCTTTAGTCTCCTGCAAATATTTATATAACTCCTTGTCTTCGGGAGAAAACTCTGATTCATTAACTCCTTCAAACTTATTTTCTTCATCTAATATTTTTTTCAAAAATTTCACGGTATAACCTCCATAATGGTTATTTAATTATGATAATAAAAATAATACAGTAAATTATAGATGTATTCATAAACTCTAAATAATTATATAATAGCATAACTTTATATATGCTACGAGTAAGTTTATCAATATAATTATTATCCAATTATAAAAATCTATTGGTTGATTTTTAATATTGTTATCTTATATTGAAAGGAATTATCCGGTGACTATTATGGTAAAACTTCCTTCTATTTCTAAAAAACCAAGAGAAATTGCAAAACAAAAAATTATTGAATTAGCTAAAAAAATGTATGATGACTTAATGAAAGGTAAAAGGCCAAAAATAACAATGCCAATAAGAAGTTTATCTAATGCTGTATTTGATAGAAAAAAGGGTTCATTTACTTTGGTAGGTAAAGAGAAGGTAAGAACTTTAACTGTAAATCAGGCAAAAATCTTTGCTCAAACTGCAAAAATGTTAGAATTTGCTAAACAATTATTAGAATCTGATGATTTTTCTACTCTAAGAGAGGCTTATTATGTTTCAAAAAACTGGGGTGAAGCGAGATTTGATGATCAGCAAGCATCAAACAATGTTATTGAAGATTTAGAGGCAACTTTAGGGGTATTGAGAGAACATCTTGGATTTATTCCAGAGGAGGATGGTTCCGCAGTTGTAGGGCCTTTAAAAATTATTGAAGAAACTCCTGAGGGAGAATTGGTTGTAGATTGTACAAAATTAGGAACTGGAGCATATAATATTCCAAACGATGTAACTAAGTTAAATCTTGAAACCAATGCTGACTTTGTATTAGCTATTGAAACATCTGGTATGTTTGCGAGATTAAACGCTGAAAGATTTTGGGATAAACATAACTGTATATTGGTTTCTTTAAAAGGAGTTCCAGCAAGAGCTACAAGAAGATTCATAAAAAGGCTTAACGAAGAACACGATTTACCAGTTTTAGTATTCACTGATGGAGATCCTTATGGATATTTAAACATATATAGAACTTTAAAAGTAGGTAGTGGTAAAGCAATACATTTGGCAGATAAACTTTCAATTCCTGCGGCAAGATTAATAGGTGTAACTCCTCAAGATATTATTGATTATGATTTGCCAACACATCCTTTAAAGGAGCAAGATATTAAGAGAATAAAAGATGGTTTAAAGAATGATGATTTCGTAAGAAGTTTTCCAGAATGGCAGAAGGCATTAAAACAAATGCTTGATATGGGTGTAAGAGCAGAACAACAATCTTTAGCAAAATATGGATTAAAGTATGTAGTAAATACTTACTTACCAGAAAAAATTAAAGATGAGAGTACTTGGCTACCTTAAAAAATAATATAAATGATGTTATTATTTCCGTTTCCTTCTACAATCTTCTGTTTTTATATTTTTTCATGTTTTAATGATAAAACTACTTTTTCCATTTTTATATAAATATTTAGATTAATTAATACAAATATCTAAAATAAAAATGGCGCAGGGGCTGGGATTTGAACCCAGGCGGGGCAAAGCCCCACTGGATCTCAAGGACTGATTTATAAACCACTAATATAAAATTAAAAAATATTTCTTTTTATTGGAAAATAACTTTTTTTATCAAACATTGGTATAAGTCCAATATGTAACTTATGGCTATTTTTTTAAAATCTCAATAAATTAGTTGTAGGACTCCTATTTTTGGATTACTACACTGCTGGACTAAATTTTTTAATAATAAATCGAAATGTATAAATATTATAAATGTGCTAATTTAATTATTTAACATTTTTGTACGGTGAGGGAATGGATGAATATACATTATCAATGATTAATCTGAGGATGATTTTAGAACAGCTTAGCAAGGCAAAGGAGCTAATTGACGAGGGCTTGGAGATTGTTGATAACATACTTCCAAGGAGGGAAGGACATTAAGAAGAAAGAAGTGATATTATGTTTAATTTAGAATGTCATCTCTGCGGAGGTTCTAATTTTATTTTTGATGAGAGGAGGGATGAGTTATATTGTTCTATGTGTGGATATGTTGTTGAGAGTATAGCTGTTGTTTTAGAAGTTAAATATGACATGATGGGGTTGCAGAATATAGCTGGGAAGATAAGGCACTATGAAAGAAACAGAAGATATAAGAGGAAAAAGGGTAGGGAAAAGATGCTTAAGAAGTTTCAGCAACTTTGTCTTAAATATGGTAAAAGAGATGCCATTGCTTATTTTGATAGGTTTATAATGCAGTACAATCAGAGAGGACTACCTAACAACATTATCTCCAGAGATATGGAAAAACTATTTTTGGAATTTTTTAAGGTGAAAGAGGTTTTTTAGTATATGTTAATGTGTTTTGGGATAAGATGAACGCTAAAAAATTTATTTTGCTGTTTTATTTTTCTTTGCTGTGTTTGGATATAATTATATCATTTATATTATATATTATTGGCTCAGATTTGGCAGAGATTTTAACTCTTGTAGGAATTGGGATAATGGCGTGGTGGTTCTTTTTGTATTTTTTGCCAGAAGAGGTTTATAAATAAGGTCATAATTTTTATCTCTATATAAATCAGTGTATTTGCGTATGTGAGTATAGAAAAGGCAACGATACTAAAAGCTAAGTAAATTTTTGAGCCTAAAAAACAATACTACATTTTATTTTTCTATTTTGGTATTTATAGTTTTGCTTTTGCTGTTTGTGAGTGGCAGATTGCCGAATTCTACACTTTTCGGCAACTTCGCCTTTTTCCAGCTCAAAGAGTGCCGACTTCACCAACTCGGCAGGCACGCACCATATTATAAATAAAATTAAGGGTATCGTGGCACGCATTGGGGGGGCCGGGGGGTTCTGCGGGAATAAGTATGCTATATTATATGGAGGTGTTGGAAATGCAGAATGCCACCTCATCTTTGCAACATCTGGTAATTCAAGCAATTGCCACAATACATAATATTATTAATCAGATACAGATTCCTCCTCAAACTCGTTTAAAAGCATTAATAGATAACACTAAATTTTTACTAACAATCACATGTGCTTTATTGGAGAAAAATAAAGTGGAAAATCTTAAAAAAGATTTACAGAAGGCTGAGGATGCTTTAATAGAGTTTGATAAAATTAACATTGAGACTGAAGGAATAAGCACATATATGGAGCTTCAGGCAAAAGCAGAAGAAAAAATGAAGAAAAAAGAACAATATATCATAGATACATGCTTAGACATCGTTTCTGAAATTTTAAATGAAACTAAGGGGCAAGTCTTCTGGCAGTGAATAAGTATGCTATATTATATGGAGGGATGAATGTTGAAGGTTGGAATGTGGCTGGGATGGCAACGACAATACTCTTAGTAGCGTTGCACAA
This sequence comes from Methanocaldococcus sp., assembly GCF_024490875.1. Taxonomy (NCBI): domain Archaea; kingdom Methanobacteriati; phylum Methanobacteriota; class Methanococci; order Methanococcales; family Methanocaldococcaceae; genus Methanocaldococcus; species Methanocaldococcus sp. The sequence goes on along the minus strand of NZ_JACCLX010000041.1, from coordinate 83,222 downwards.
ATGAGGTCGGGTGAAGAAAATGAGAGCTATGCAGGTTGCATCAATATTGCCATTCGAGGCTTTTGCTAAAATGATTATAAAAATGTTAGAAATGAAGAAAATCAGAAGATATTTAGAATCTTGGAATGGAGTTATATTCTCAGATGCTTCAATGAAAGAGAACTTGCAACTGTTGGTTAAGGCTGTTGAAGGAGATGAGCAAGCAATTGCTATATTGATGTCAGATAATAGACCATTGCCTTTCGCTCCACAATTCACATACGCACAGATGCACTCTCTTGTTATAACAACATCAAGAAAAGCATTACAGAGAGTTCCAGCTAACGTTGAAATTGCAATAGCTGGTATTGTTTTGTTAGTTGCATTGATAATTGGAGTATTAATAATGACCCAAGTTAAAGGAACTGCAGTTCAAGTTGCAACTGAAAACAACGATACAGAGGCTATCAATCTGATAAATTCTGTATTTAGCACAGGTAAAGCTGGTTTAATTATATTAGCATTATCAGTACTTGTCTTAGGGGCCGTAGTTATCATTGGATACTTGAAAGGTATGGGAGGCGGAGGTAGATAAAAATGGCTGGAAGAAAAAGAACAAGAAAGAGAAAGAAATCTGGAAGGAGAAAGAAGAGGTGATAACTCCATCTAATTTTTTTATTTTTTTAATACTGTAGAAAATTCTGATTTCATAAAATAGGCAATGTGGGAGTATGATAAGTTTGACAATTTACATATTGCTGTGGATTTTAGCATTGGTGTTTTTCGGGGTAAGTTTTGTAACTTGGGGAGGAAAAAGGATAATTTTCAATGTAATTGCATTTTTAATATTTCTAATACTTGGAATGGCTGTAGATGTGCATTCAACAACGGCTTTGGTCGTGAACAACACAGTTGAAGTTGTAAAAACACATTATGAAGGAGTAAGGTATCTGCAATACTTAGCATGGCTTTTCATGTCTATTTGCATAATCAGAGGAATCCAACACGCATTTTTAGCCTTTACAAGAAAAGAAGAGTATTAAGGTGTTAAAAATGGACGAGATGGATGCTCTAAAAGCACAGATTTTTGCAATGTTGAATCAATCTACTCAAGAACAACAACAAACGGCTTTAAAAGATAATTTTGTTTATTTTGCTGCAGAAGCATTTGAAATAGATAAGGAAATTTTGGGAGAGTTCTGGGGCTTTTTAAACAAGGACATAACAACATCACACTTAAATGAAAAACAAATAGAGGAGCTTAGATTGTTAGCAACAGCTGTTTATCTGGAAAAATATGAAACAATCCCTTCTGAAGAGCTTGAGGAAAAACATAACAGAGAGTTTTGGAATTTGGATGTGGCGGTTTTAACAAGAGGTAGAAAGAGTATTGGAGGATTCTTAATTAAGAAAGCTACGGAGAAACATGTTGCTTTACAGTCTGAGAAGCCTCCAGAAAAAAAATTGTGGTAAGGTGGGGGGATAATGGACAAGAGAGCCATTAATGACGTCATTAAATATCTAAATGGGATAAGAGATATAAAAATCCCTTTGATTTACAAGGTTCTTATAGCCCCAATTTTTGGGATATTTTTATGTATTGTAGGATTTTTCCTACTTTACACACCATATAGCTCACTAAATGTTGTAATTTACGGGCTTTTAATAATAATATTCGGTATCTGTGCATTAATAGTGCTGTTTATAAGATTTTACGCACCAGAGTTTGTTTTAGAGCTGGTAAAAATCAAACTACTGAGGAAAGCAAACGAATGCATAATATTTTTCGTGGATGAATTGGGAGTAATGGACACCACAGTTGGAGAGATAGATTTCTCAGTAAGGGAAGTGAAAGATAAAGCAACAGGTGCAAGATTTGAGTTTGCACCAGGGGATGTTGTGTATTACTACAGAGTTCCAGTAGTTTTCGTCAATGGGGCTTCAGGAAGAGTTATTCCAGTTAAATATGCAAATGTCATACAAAACTTAAGAAAACTTGGTTTTAAAACGAAATCAGATGTTAAGAAATTTATGGACATGAAAAATAAAAGAATTGCAGAAATTTTAGAAAAAATTGGAAAATTAAAAAGAGATTTGGATATAGCAGATGGAGAGGCAAGGAAAAAAATTGAAATGGAAATAAAGAAACTTGAGGAAGAACTAAATAAAGAAAGGAAAGAAATTGAACAAATTGAAGATGCAATTAATGAGATTCCTTGGGGAGTAATAAAACTACAAGATGTTACAAAGGTCTTAGGAAATGAGAACCCAGAAATCAAAAAAGCGAAAGCTCAAAGATATTACTTGGCAGGTTATGTAAGAGGGATGAGAGATGAAGGCTTTATAGAGATTCTCAAGTGGATTACTTTGATTGTTGCATTGATAGCCGCACCAACTGTAACCTATATTATAGTAAAATCCTTTGGTGGATAATCATGCCCTCCCTCCCAATTCAAACTATTGATTTTTACACAGGGGTGAGGATAGAATACATAACTTTTGAGGAATTGGAATTAATTTGTAATGGTCTTTGGAGTAGATATAGGGTTTTGCAGCACAGAAAAAAAGGTAAGAAATTCCTAAGGGATTGTTTTATATTCTCATTTTTATTTTTCACAGGGGCAAGATTAACGGAATTTTTACTATCCCAGAAATTTTGTGTGGATTTAGAAGAAAAAACATACTATGTTCCTCAATTAAAAAAACGATACTGGAAAAAATTCCCAGACGACCCTTACATCGACCCATACGAAAGATTTGAAAACGGGCTAATCAAATATGTTGAAGTACCTATAGACCACACACCAGAGAAACATTTGAAATACTGGGAAGAATGGCTCAATACAAGAAAAGATGAAGATTTTTTGGTTGATATAAAAGAAAGACAAGTAAGAAACATTATCTATAGATATTCAAAAGAAACCCTTGGAAGGAGAATATCTCCTCACGCTCTTAGGCACAGTACTGGTGTTTATTTGACTAACGACTTAGGACTACCCGTTCAGGACGTGCAGAGGGTAATGAGACATACTAATGGAGATGTAACATTCAGATATGTTAGATTGAAAAGTCCAGACTTGAAACAAAAATTAAAACAAGCTAAAACTAAATTAGAAGAGTGAGATTATGAGATACAGTAGTAAATTATTCAAAATTTACAGAATGCAATCACAGGATGATGAAAGTGAATACTTAAACAGATATGATTTAATTAGGCATCACATTCTCTCAATTGCTACTACAATTTATAATGTTGCATCAAATCCAATGATTCATCCTCAAGAATTGATAAAGAGGATTAGGAACTCAGCAAGGATTATATGCGGATGGGCAAATATACACTATGACAGAGAAAAAGATGTATTTGAAAATCTTGCAATGGCATTAAGACAAATTAGAAAGAGTAACATAATCTACACAAAATTGGGGAGGGCGGACATTTTATTGAGGACCTTAAAAGATGTTGTAGATGCAATAAATCTAACGGAGTTATATGAGTTAAAATATATTGGAGCTTTATACCTTTGGGCAGTTTCCAACATTGTTTATGATATAGACATAGAAAAACCCCAGAGAGGGCAAGATATTGCGGAATACGTTGAAAATTTGATTATTGACTACTATAAACACAATGTATTGCCTAAGCCAGTAGAAACTGTATATGCCGACCTAAAAAAAGATGATGAATTTGCGAGCGTATTTTTTGATGACATTTACACAAGGATTGAAAGGAATACAAACAATTTGATTTTCATAGAGGGGGAGCATGGAGTAGGAAAGTCATATACTGCACTGGCATTAGCAAGAGAAATAGACCCTGACTTTGAGCCAGAAGAACAAATTGTTTTCGATATTCCACAATTTATAGAGAGATGTAACGAAATGAAAAGAAAAAACCTAATGGGGAAGGTTATAATTTTTGATGAAGTTGGGGCAGCTGCTTCAGCTCTCACATCATGGGAGCTTGAAAATATATTATTTGATAGATATTTACAATTATTTAGATACTTAAGATTGACAGTTATTTTTACGGCAAGGGATATCTCAGATACAATTAGAAGACTGAGAAAAAGAGTAACTCATTACATTGTTATGGAAGAACAGCAAAGATGTGAGATATACAGGGTAAAAAGTAAATTTGACATGCAAAAGGATAAGTTAGAAGTTGTTTATGAGCCGTATTATTATGAAGATGACTATAATATCTATTTGCTGAAATTCAAAGTTCCAAGAGTTCCAGCTGACTTGGCTAAAATCTATGAAGAACTTAGAGATAAGAATGTAACTTCAAAATACTTAGAGAAAATTGAGGAAGAAGTAAAATTAATGAGAAATGACAAGCTTTTATCTGAAATAGCAAGGGATTTCATTGAAAACTGGTTGGATTGTGAAGAAGCATACATTAGCAAAGGGCCACATAAAGGTAAGATATCAGTAGCATTTATAGCAGAGAAATACAACATTGGAGAAAAAACAGCAAGGAAGGTAAGAAATCTTATTTATAAACTGCTAAAAGAGAAAGAACAAGTTGCCACATCTTCTTCTGAATAAGTATGCTAATTATATAGGAGGGAATAGAATGGTAGATTTGATAATATTAATTTATTTAGTTGGATTAATTTACTTTGCTTATGAGGATTATCAATACATGAGCATCCCTCTCCTTCCAGCTACACTATATTGCATACTATTAACAGCATTTGGTAGCTTAGAATGGATAATCATTGGAGTGGCTATATCGGGGCTGTTATTTGCTTTAAGAATGTTTGAAATAGGGGATGTTTTAGTTATCATTCCTACAGTGGTATTATTTGGTTGGCATGGGTTAATATCATCTTTACTTGGGGGGATAATTTTACAAATATACGGTTTGATTACAAAAAAGAGAAAACTTCCTTATATTCCTTTCTTATTAATTAGCATGGTGGTAATATGGCTGTAGCACCTTCAATCTGGCTAATTGTTGAAATCATAGGAGTTGCAGTTGCATGGTGGCTAACAACGCCAATTTTTAACTTTTTCTTAGAAATGGCTCAAACAAATGGGTGGATGCCAGAAGTAACTATAGTCATCGCATGGGTTTGGAAATTATTGCCTTTGATAGTGATATTTGGGATTATAATAGGACACTTTTTATTTGTTGCAAGGAAAGACACAGTTTCAGGGCCTCTATAAAACGGTGAGTATCATGAGAAAATTACTGCTCGCACTCTTAGCAATGCTGTTTATAGCCTCTGTTACTGGAGAATCAATCTCGGACATGAAATACAAAGTTAGCTATGTCTTTAACAGTCCTGATACATACACTGATGTGACTACTTATGTTGATTTGAATGTTTCAACATGGAAAGATTCATTAGTATTGACGGATGGCTGGCAACACAAAATTTTAGTAGTTGATGATGCGACAGGGAAGATTTTACCACATTGGTGCGAGATTTTAGATAATGACACGGTTAGAGTTTGGTTTATTAAAAATTGGACAGTTGGAGATAATATTGTAGATGTTTATTTCGATTCTAATGTATTGAATTCTACAACAGAAGAGCCAGATAAGGTTTTCATTTACTTTACAGATTTCAATGATAGAGGGAATTGGTCTGCTATTACACTACAAACCGTTGATTGGAACGGAGATGGTTCCGTAGATATTGCAGATACTGCATATTATAATACATATTGTGTATATACTAACAATAGCAATTTGATTTTTTTAACTCCAATAGGGCAAAAAGAAGTCATTGTAGATACGAATAGCAACATAACCGACACAAACAAAGTGTTCAGAATAAAATTCCACATAGAACCTACAGAAAAATTACCCTACTGGGTTGATGATAATGGGGATTTGTGGACAAAAGTTAACATTCCAGCAAACGGGACAATAACATTAAGAATTTACAAAAACGGAACTGGACAACCTAACGGTTCAAAAGTTTTTGAATTCTTTGATGACTTTAGTGAGTCGTCAATTGATACAAACAAATGGCAAATTCTTGGAGGAAATTGGATAGTGTCAAATGGATATTTAGTATGGAATGGAGAATCTACAGACAGTGATGGAGTAATTGTCTCAAAAATAAACTTTTCAAAAGATTCTGTCGTTGAAGTCAAGGGGATTAGAATCAGTCCAGAATCAACATCGGGGACTACAGAGTTTGACCAAATCGTCATGAGTTGTTCAGATATCAATAACTTCGTATTGCTAAGAGCAAGACCTGACGCAGGTGCCATTGAAATATACGACAAATCAAGCAGGTCATACACCCTGAAAAGCTCATCAAGTATCCCAACAACATATAACGTATGGAGAGTTGCTAAATCATGCTACAATGGTTCAGCGTATGTTTATGAATATATGTATCCAAATTACACACTAATTAAAACAGTTACATGGGACTCCCCATGGATTAGGGATGGTTATGTCGGTATTAGGGAATATCCTGGCTCAGAAGCTGGTGATGTGAAATATGACTGGTTTTTCGTTAGAAAATATGCTCCAATTGAACCAAATGTTACAGTTACAGACAAAGGAGATTACTGGGAAGTCAAAATCTACAACCCGAACAACTACTCACTGACAGATTTTCAAGTTGAAGTTCCAGGACTTGGTTTAGCAAAAAACGCAAGTGTTGATGTCATCCAAGTTGATGCAAAAGCGATTTCAGGAGTGGCTTTTGATTTAGACAGCAATGCAAATGGGTATTACAGTGGGGCAACAATTGAAGATGCAAAAGAGCACATTTTAGAAGTTGAAAGAAAAGGCAACAACATCACAGCAATGCTTGATGGAAAAATCATTGAACAATTGTCAGATTCAACCTATACCAATGGACACGTTGGTGTTTGGACTGGGGCATTCACAAAACCTGTTGCATATTGGAGTTTTGATGAGGAGGAGGGGGAGGGAACAGTAGCACACGATGAAACTGGGAACGGAAATGATGGGACAATTTACGGGGCGACATGGACCACAGGTAAGTATGGTTATGCGTTGCAGTTTGATGAAGTGGACGATTATGTTGAAATACCATATTCAGAAACACTAAATGTTACATATTCAGTAACATATTGTGCATGGGTACGTCCACAATCAAATGCTACATGGCAAAATGTTGTAGGACAGATAGGAACAGATAATGGTATATTTTTCTATAATGATAGATTCTTAGGTTCATTATGGTTTTTTAATCCAGATGGTACAGTTGGCAGGGATTTCATATGGGACAATCAATCAAGGGACTATAACAAGTGGTATTTTGTTGCGTTAACATATGATAGCTCACAACATGTCATAAAGCTGTATGTTAACGGCAATCTTGTAAGAGAAGTATATGAAACACGACCTCCATTAGATCATACTACTGACTTTTACATTGGAAGTTATGGTGCAAGATCTTTCTTTAATGGAACAATCGACGACGTCAGAATCTACAACAGGGCTTTAAGCGAAGAAGAAATCAAAGCACTCTATCAGACCGAACTCAAATATCACCAAATTCAAAATATCACAACAAAAGTTGATTACTACCAAGTCTACAACACTGCAACGAACCCATTACTCGTAATTACTCAAACATCCCCAATTGCAACCAATAATGATATTATAGTCATCAAAAATGTAACTTTCTACGATGAAACAAGTATTTCTTCAGAAGGTGCGGGATATGAACTTCTTAATAACATAAGCGAGAATTTAACTTTAATTTTCTCAGGAGATTCTGTAATTAAGAAATATGTTATCACACCAGACAACTATAGCCCAACTATGAGTTTTGAAGCGCCAGCTGGAGGCTCATTAACAGTTATCGAGGGCGGAAAAGTCAGAAAAATCTACTACAGTATTGGGGAAGATAATCTTTCAGTAATCTGGGCAGAACCGAACAAAGCGACATTGGTAGAGTGGTTAATTAGATTAGCTGAAACTCATGATGTCAAAATAACAGATATGGCTGACAGAGTCATTACCGAGTTTAAAAATGTGCAAACAGTAGATACATATGTTGTTCAAGGATATACTTACAAAATTTACATAGACAATACATTGAAAGAAGAAAAAACAGCAATTGATGCGGAATTGATTGATTACACCAAGCCAGAATCAGATATTGGTAGTTTAATCATTGTGCCTGTGACTCCTCCAATGTCTCAGCCAATGGTGGTATATACAACGAACTATGACGGAGAAAACATTACGCTAAGCTACAAATGGATTGGAGATGCAAAAATGCTCAATGTCAGTGTTTATGATGAGAATAACACATTGATATACTCAAATGCCTTTACAGCTCCTGAACAAACAATAAAAATCAATGTAGGAAATTCATCAGCATTTTGGAAAATAAAGATGATTTTAGTATGGGACGGTGGAGAAAAAACATTTAATGCATTCATTTATAGGCCATTGGAAGGGGGAGGATTTGAGCTATTAAAGGGTTGGAAGAAATGGGTTAGTATAGCAATATTGTTCTTAACATTAGTAACTTTCTCATACATACATGTAGAAGCTGCTACTGTGGCTACTTTAGCTATGATGTTCTTCTTAGAAATAATAGGCTTCTTAGATTGGTTGGATTACAAACTTAAGGCCGTATTGTTCCTAATGATAATAATACCACTCGCTTTGAAGATTAAGAGGGGATGGTAATGAACTACTCAAGGTATTTAATGTTCATTGTGACTGTGAATTTGATAATTCCCTTGCTTGCTCCTTCATTTGACATTTCTTTTGATTCAGGGCTAATGAGCTCTTTTGAAAACACTTTACACAATATAGATGACAATATAAAAGATTTCTTTCAGAGTGATAAGCTTTCAGCGATAGATGCAACATTTGCAGCAGTTGCTCTAATTATTAACGGTGCATTGCTCTTAATTCAAATAGTAGTGTTTGGCCCTTTACTCACGGCTAATGTAGTCAATGCTATGGCTGGATTTTCACCGATAATTCAGCCATTGACCACAATATTTACAATAGTTAGCTACTTAGCTTATGTTTTAGTGGTTTGGGACATATTCTTTAGAAATAAGCAAATTACATCCCCATAGGTGGAAGTATGACAAATATAACTATTCCAGATGTCCCTGATATCCAAATTCCAGATATGAACATTTCCAACACTACAATCATGAAAACTCTTGAAAATACAAGTGTTTCTCATCCTCTTGATTTTTATTACACGCTTTCAAAGGAATTCCTTATGGCAGGATTAGGGCAGTATTGGGTTTTTTTAATCTGGTTTTTTCCAACAGTAACTGTAGCAATCAGAAGTAAGAATCCAGCCCATATTGCATTCACATCAATATTGTTTAGTTTAGGGGCGTCATCCTTCGCAGAAGGGCCTGTGAAATACTTAATGTTCTTTATTACTATCATATCAGTCGTTGGGGCAATTGCATATTATCACTACTCAGGAACAGAATAAATTGGTGATAATATGTTCGAATTTATACATTCTGTTAAAAGAAACATAGATTTCAGCCCAAAAATCATAGAACAGAAATTACTAAAAAGATGTTTTTGGGAATGGCACGCTGGTGAAAGTGGAACTCCTGTTGAGAGTAGTGGCGGAAGTTTTGGAATCTCATATTCTGGGGGGTTTGTTGAAAGTAGTAGTGGCGACAGTGGAGGAGGTAGTAGAAGCTCACAAACGAGTCGAACTGACGACGACTCAGGGAGGACAACAGAAGGTGAAAATGGTGGCAAAGATTACTACATTGATACTTATACTGATAATTCTGGACAAAAACATACTGTTATCAAGGATAGTAGTGGGAATATCGTCGCGTTTACAAATCAAAAGGATGCTCAATCGGTATTAAAAAAATTCCAATCTGGCGAAATAAAACCAGATGCAGAAGTAATTACGGAAGATACTTCGACTGGGAAATGGTATAGTGCAACTTTCAATGGAAGTAGTTCAACAAAAGGTGTAACTACAAATGATATTATTTACCTTGGTAAAAAAACAGGTTCCAGTCACATTGATATGAATAATACAAAAGTCAAAGTTGGTAATTCACAAACAATGTCGGCTATTGATTTTGCTAAAAATTATGAACCATTAAAAATTGGCAATAAGATAGTTATATTACAACAGAGTGATTACAGTAGATTACAGCAGACATTACAGAAGTATCCAAATGCTAAAATTACAGCCAAGAATGGACAAATTCAGATTATGTATTCAACGCCAATAACAGTAAAACCAAAAACTGACGTAAATTTGAATAATTTTTTTGATGTCTCTAATGTGAAGCCAAATCTCCAAAACGGCTTATACTTAGCCCCAAAAGTTGAAATTTCCAATCTTCCCAGCCTTGAGGCATATTCTGGCAGTGAAATTGTTGGTAAAAATCAAACAGTTTCAGACTATTTGTCAAGAAATCCTTCAAATAATGAAATACATGCAATAAATGTATTTGAAACAATAAACACAGAACCAGAAATTAGCGTAGTGTCAAATCCAAATCTCGTAAGCAATGTGAAATATACTGGAGTTGATGAGTTTAGTAGCGTTGGAATTTACATAAGTCAAACAAATAAACAACAGATACAAAATAGAGTCAATAAAGATATTGAAGAATATAATAAATTGCCTGGACGACATGCGTTGACAAAAGCAGAAACATCAATTGTTGAAGGACTTGGACACATTGGCAAAACAATTGCTGGAACACTAGGAGAAATTGCAGGAAAATCTGCAGGATACTTTATTTCAGGGGCGGGAGAGTTTGTAGATGGGACAATTTATGCAACTGGAGTTTCAATACTCAAAGGAAATCCAAAATATTTAAGAGCAGAAGGAGAAATGCTTTTGGAAGGGGGAAAACAAACTTTGAAATCTCTGGCTAAGACTGTTAGCTATCCTTTCTTAAAAGCAACTGAAAAATACACTGGCATAAAAACACCAGAACTCACAACTGATGATGTTGCAATGACTTTGGCAACAGTTGCCCCAGTAGGATTGGCAAAAATTAGAAGTATATCTATTGAATCTCCATTTAAAACATCACAATCTATTACAAGCCCTTCCTTGCCTACTCCAAAAATGCCAAAAAATACAATTGTTGAAGTAGGTGTAAGCCCTGGAGGAAAGCCCTATGTCATAAAAACAAATGAAAGAGGAGTACCAATAAAAACTTGGGCAGATGTTGATGTAAAAGTTCCTACCCTTGAAGAACAACTTGTGCAAAAATCTACAATTCCAGATTACACAGAGTCTTTAACACTTACCAATAAAAATGCCATTTACAAAAGAGAATTTAATCCTTCAACAGGAGTTTACTCTGAAACTTTAAGTTATATAGCAGGAGAAAGAAGAAACACTATAACTCATCAATTTGATTTGAGTAAAGTAGTTCCTACAAGATATATCACTCTAACATCTGAAACTCCATTCAAAAAACAATCAATGTCAATTGCTTTAAATAGAGGAGAATTCGTTCAGTCATTAACATATCAAAATGCAGTAACTGGCGAAAGAGGAATTAAAGCAAGGTATATTAGCCATGACATTACAAGATTATATGAACTTAATAAAATGGATACTTTGCTCCCTCCAGCTCCTGATGTAATAAACAGAAGGCCATTTGCAGAAGTTCCTAAGCAATATCCATCTGAAATTCCAAAACCAAAAATAGAGAATAACATTATTGACTTGACAAATATTGATTTTGAAAAAATTGAGCAAACTAAAATTGAACATAAATTTGAGCTAAAACCGCCAGCCCAAAGAGGTAGAATATTTACTGTTGATGAAATCTTAAAAAAAGAGAAAACTGCAGGCGGGCAGAGTGTAAAAACAGGTAGCAAGACCTTGCAAATTGAAAAAACAAAAACTACTACAAAAGAGAAAACCATTCCTAAAACAGAAGAAAATGTCATAGACCTAACAAAAATAGATTTCAGAACTTTAGAAAAAGAAGCTACAAAAACTTCAATTAAACAGAAAACAGTGCCTAAGGTAGCTGAAAAATCTGCCCCTGTTCCTTTGTTATTGCCTAAAGTGGCTACAATCCCAAAACCTGTAGAAAAAGTTAAGCCAATATTGAAACCAATACAAAAACCAAAAACTCTCGAAAAACCATTAATAGTTCCAAAAATCGTAGAAATTCCTGCACAGAAGTTCAAAGTCGGATTAGCATTTGCCCCAGCAACTTTAGAGAAAACTGCATTTACCCCAAAAGAGAGTACAATTGAGAAAACTGCGTTAAGCTTCACTCAGTCAAAAACATTAGCAAATAGTCTCACATCTACACAGCAAATAACTACTCCAACATTTACTACTCCAAGTGTTGATATTAAGTTTAAGCCTCCAAAATTAAAATTAAATGTAAAATTGGGCTCCAGCATTGGAGGGAGTGGAAGCAGTAAAAGAGGAAAATGGGCAAAATTAGTTACTTGGTTCTAATCTCTCCAGCCTCTTTTAAGTTCATTTATTTTCTCATCTTCTTTCAGTTTCTCAAGCATTGTTAAAGCATTTTGGTAAATTTCGGCGACTTCGGGATATTTAAGCATTTCAGAATCTTTAAGCAAATTAACTATCGTCTCATAATCTCTATATTCATTTTGCAACCTAAGTAGTAAATTAAATCTGTCAATATCAGTCCCATTTTTCCAAATAAATCCAATTTCTTTAAGACAGATATGCCTCTTGCTTAAATACTCTTGAACTTTTTTCTTTTTATTACCAAACAATGAAAACATTCTCCCCACCATTTTGCGTTTTAATTTATTTATTAACCTCCTCCTATGTTTTTTAACTTTTTTCAAAATTACTCCCACTAAAAAATATATTAAAACAGGAGCAATTATCAAAACTGGAAGCCAAAATAAATTATATTTTTCCATTATCAATTTTATTATAGTAAAAAACAAAGAGAAAGCATAAATTGCATCAAACCAGACAACAGACAATGCATTTGCAATATAAAAAATGGTGAAAATTGGATATACAAATATTTTTTTAACGACTGAAAGCCTATGCTTATACTTCATTGCCAAATCCAAGTCATGCCAACTTGGAAATGCATTCATAGCACATGCTATCCCAATGTAGTATAATACATATTTGATTATATTATATGGAATATCAACAGCTACAGCAAAACAAAATATTGCTACAAATGTATTTATAACAAAAGGAGCAAATGACACAATAAAGGCTTCTCTAAATGACCTTGGCTCTTCATGATTAACCCACCCGTCAGCATTTTCTGAAAAGGAAAAATACTTAACACTATACACTTTAAGCCCTACGTAATCGCATGCTATTTTATGAGCCCATTCATGTATAATAACTCCAGGAAATGTTAGGATTGCTATGAATTTTCCAGGGATGAGCATAACTCCCCCCTCCCTAATTCAAAATAATTTTATATCTATTTATACATGATTTTTAAACCTTTTTTATATATATATTTTTATATACAAATTCATAAATTAACGCTTCAAAAATAAAAAATAAATTAATCCTCCCCCATACACATTTTTTCCAAAAGTATAGCCAGCGAATTTCCTAAATCAATTTCTTTTAACGCCTTGATATGTTCTAATACAGCATCTTTGTCTTCCTTAGCCACTTTAATTAACCCCCTTAAATATTCTTCATAAAAAACAATTTTGAATTGACCTTCATCTTCATCTACCATATAGTATATCTCACCAATGAGATACTCCTTTTTCCTACCCATACTCCCCACCAAAAATTTTAATTATTGCCCATTTTTTGTGAATAGTCCAAACGCTTTCCAAAATAAGATGGTTTAAAACTTTTAAATTTTAATGGATTTTCTCCCATAAAACTCACCTTATACTTTATTAGAATATATAGAGGTTAAATCTTTTAGATACTCTTTTAAAAGTTTAAAAATTAAATCATCAAAATAGGACTCCCCATATTTTGATTTTAATTTATCTATTGCTCTATGGGATTTCTTAATAAATTCTTTATCATCACTAACAAATACAATAGGCAACTCAAAATGAGCGGGATAACAAACAACCAATTCAACAAAAATCTTCTTATCATTAGAATCCTTAAACTTAATGTCTTTAATTAATTCAGTGACTTCTCTAATTTTATCATTATATCTTTTATTATTCACAAATGTGTATGGATAAAAATTAATTTCACTGTTTATGCTTAGTATTTTATTGGTAATTGTGTTCAATATACATACTGCATCATTAAGTTCTTTGTGTAATCTTAACAGTCCTTTAATAATGTCATTATTTGACGATGATTTTTTTCTAATTTCTCGAGATTTTTTAATAATAAATTTATGAAAATTCACATTTTGAGGATTTTCTGAATTTAATTGTGATAATAAATCATTTTCCATTTTAATTATCTCTTCTTCTCGAGATTTTAAATCTAATTTACTATAAAATAGGACTACTTTACTTATAACTTCTCGTATTTTCTTTCCAAAAGTTATACAGGTTTCATCAATAACTGAATGTCCAATGTATAAGTTATTAATATGTTTCATCAACTCTAAAGCATCTTGATGTAATCTGTCCTCATCATTATAAACAGCAATAAGAATATTTGTATCTACTGCACAGTTGGAAACATTGTTATGGTTTGATAAAATATTTGGTGATATGTTCATCACCTACATACACTTTTGGAATCATATGGCTCAACTTCATTAAATCAAGTTGTAAATCATCTAAACTTATTTTGTTCATTAAATAAGCAACAATTCTAAGCGTAAATATGCTAATCACTGCAATATTTCTTTCATAATCTTGCTCAATTAAATCAATTATATGTTGAATCATTGAACCTAAAACAATCAATTCTTCAACTTCTTTAGAATTTTCTAAATTCTCAATTTTAGAGAGTATTTGCTCCAGTAATTTTTCTAAATCTTCCTTAAGATTTTGCATAGCTTCTTCCCTAATCCTTTTCAATTGGTTGTAATCAATTAATTTTTCCAAATTTTTTAACATTACAATTTCTTTAAAATCGTCTAATTCACTTATCTTTTTTTCAATTTCTTCTATCCATTTCATATATTCATCAATAGAGAAATATGGAACTGATACAATGTTAGTTAATATATTTAAAAACTTTAATTTTTTGTTATCATCCCAATTTTTTATTTTTTCCAATAACCTCAGTAGTTGTTTTCTCCTCATTTTAGTAATTTCATTTTCAGCCCCTACAATAGGTCTTAATGGATATAGAGTAATTTTCTCAAGTTCATCTAAAGTATAAGTAAAGTTTGTCATTGTCCTCACCACTAATTAACAAATTATAATCTCATTTCTTAATATACCTAACACTAATATTAAATGCTTATGTCCCTCTAAAAAATTATAAAATTTTAATCTCTTAAAGTTTTTTCTCTAATATATCTGCAATTTTATCTAATTTCTTCTCTAATTTATCTAATTTCATCTCCAATCTTTCAGACATATTATCTAACTTCGTATTAATTTTTTCCAATAACTCAGTTTGCTTATCTAACTTATCAACAATAATCATCAAAATCTTTTTATGCTCTTCTAACTCGCTAAAAATTAACTTAATATACTTAACTCCTTCATCTAACTTTTTATTAAGTTCTAATAAATCATCCGCTGATATTCTATTAATACCCTCTGGAAACTCAATGTATGTTTTCAATTCTTTCTCCTCAATTTTATCAATCTTAATTAACTTATCAACTTCTTCTAATTCTTTAATTAATTCTTTAAACAATCTCTTTTTTCTTTCTGAATCAAAGTTTGCTAAAATTCTAACAGTTCCATCTTTGTAGTTATAAATAATTCCATTAATTCCTAAACCCTTACCTATGTGTTCAATCCTATCTCTAAATCCAACATGCTGAACCTTTCCATAGATTATTAACTCATAAGTTGTTACCATTACTACCACCTGCTATAAACTAAAATATTTATTTATTATAAACATCATCCAATAATAACTGTTTACCACTATCTTTTTTCAATTCTTCAATACAAGAATAACATAAAGATATAAAACTTTGTAACTTTTTATCACTGTCTATGTCAATAAACCACATTTTGTTTTCTTTATTTTCTTTCTCCTTTTTTAAATAATTTTTTAATTTTCCATCCCTTAATTTGACAAGGATATATCTTACTCGTTTTTTTAAACTTTTCTTTTTATCTGAATCAATATAATCCCAATACTTATGTGCATTTTTAAGAAGCATTTCTTCATTAAACTTTTGATTATTTATTGCAAACCGTATAAGTTCTCTAAGGACATACTCCACAAATGCTGGCCAATCTTCTTTATGTATATCGAAAGGATACAAATGATTAGGAATTGGAGCATTGATAGAGATTGGAAATACACTATTTAATTTACTATTTTGAAAATGTCCTACCTTAAGTTCTATTTTTTCAACAATTTCTGAATCGTTCTGTTTAATCACATGTAATATAGGAATATTCTCAGAGATTACTAAGCTATTATTACAGATATCCTCATAAAATGAAACAAAAGAGCAATCTGAAATTATATTTTGGGGATTACTCACACTAATAGGAACATAGGCAGGAATTATTTTAGGATTTTTCTTTAATTCAATATACTTCTGAGTTTGTTCGTCTTTTAATGTTCTTGACTTACAATCGATAATAACGAAATGTTTATATTCACTTGAGAATAGTAATATGTCAGGGTTAGAGGTTTTATTATCTCTCCCATTAAATGATATTCTTATATTGGGTTCGATGTAGATTTTGTTATATCCTACTTTCCAAAACTCATTAGGCCATCCTTGTATTTTTTCAGAAGATAGAGCAAGAACTATATTCATTAGTTTTGTATGGTCAGACAATTCTCCCATACTCCACACCTTCTAATTTAGTTTCAGCATCATAATATTGCTGTAGATTACATACAAGACGTAAAGCTGTATTCCCACAAGCTCCATTGGATAAATATAATCTTATCCACTCGGTAGATACATCCATTTCAAACTTGTCTCCATTATGCAAATCTACCCCCACTACTGAATAGTAATTTTTATCTATTTTTCTCTTAAATCCTGCCAACCTGAATGGTCTTTTTGTTGATAATAGTATATTCAAAAACTTATCTATATCCTCAATTTCTCTTTTGAATGAAATTAACAACGGAGAACCACTAACTGCTATCCCAAAATCTTTTTTCTCATAATATATTTCATACTCCTCTTCAATAGTTTTTAGCATGTTTGCGTATCTTTTTCTAACCCCATTTACAATATTTAAATGCTCATTAAATGATGTGCCTTTAACTGAGAATTTTCCGTTATAATACATATTTTCTAAAACCATGAGATTTAAATCTTCATCGTATTGGATGGATTTTTTAAATCCAATACTTGTAATAGCCATAAAGTGTTTATCCTCTAATTCATTTAATTTGTTGATTATTATTTTTAACAATTTTCCATTCACTTTCAAGGATAAATTATCAGCTTCATCTTCATTATTTTCTCCTAAGCTATCTAAGTATCTAATCCCTATCTGTTTAGTTTCTACTCCCAAATCATCTCTAAACTTGAGTAAGAACTCCCTATCTAACCATATATTATCTAAACGGCTTATTCTTGGATTTATTAATTTTTCCATATATTTATCTGCAATTTCTGATTTTTCAACAGTATAAAATATCCAAAATCTTTGGTTATTATCGCTAAATGGATCATAAGTATCTACATAAAATGTAGCTTTGCTATTTTGTCTTGGTTCTTTTACTTTCAATATCCAAAATCCACTGTCATTGGTTCTCTCCATACTTAATTCCAATTCTTTAATATTTTTATTTAACTCTAATATAGAAGTGTTTGACTCTACGATGTATGTCTTTACAAGATTCCTACCTCGTTCATATTTTCCCGCTTCAACTAAATCATCATAACTTTTTGTCATATTATGTTCAAGATATTCATAAAGGTCTTTTTTAGTTTTAATTTTCATAATATCACACTTTCACAACTAAAATAACCTCAATCCAAAATTATAAACATAGATTAACAATATCATCGTCAAAATCATTAATTTTTAGTATATATTATTACACATATTGTTTATACATTTTTCGTAAATAGTTTGTGGTTTTATAAATCATAAAATAAAAAACTCAACATAGTCTCACCATTTAAATGCAATATAAAGAAGAATATAAAACATAACTGCTAAAAGAAAATATTCTATAATTCTTTTATTTTTGAATATTAATTTTTTTAGTTTTTTCGTATTTAAATTATTATGCTTTTTGTTTTTTGAATTTTTAACAACATTTTGAGAAGGTCTAAATTTTTTACACACATAAATTTCATATTCCTTTGTATTTTTATTCCAAAGGATATGAACCCCCAAACCGATACTGTTATATTTTGGATTTAATATATACTTCCTATGGGCAGGATTTCTAATCCATTCTTTAACAATCCTCTTGGCAACAGTTATATGCTTTTCCCCTTTTACTGCATAATGAACAGAACAATTTTTTCTATTTAGGGCATCCCTTATAGCCATCTTACTAAGAGACTTACTTAACTTTAATGGCTTCAACCTCAACTTCCTACGCTCTTTGTTGATTTCATCATAAATTCTTTTTCTCAACTTTCGGGGGTTCAAACTATCACCAAAAATAAAACTCAACAAATTAGTTTTATTTTTATGAAATATGTTTTATTTATCCGTCATGCACTTTCATACGGTATCATACTGATTTATACATCTTCATACGGCTTATATACCGTTTTTTCGCTATATTAATATAATAAATATATACATAATATATAAAAAAATAAAAAAATATATCTTGTACTATATTATATTTTTATATAATTTTTATATATATTATATATAAGGTATGAACGGTATGACACTCTTCTTTTTGCGAGATTTCGGTATGACACCCGTATGAAACCGTATGAAGTTGTATAAAGTCGTATCTTTTGATAATAAAGAAATATTGTCCTATTCTTTTAAAAATAAGTATTTTTAAACGATTTTATTAAAAAGCATTTATTGCATCGATTTTTTATAGATTTGATTTATTTCTTATGCATTTTTAATTTTTAGATATCATACCAAATCATACAATTAGACAATTAAAATTTATTATTATTTTGTTAATTTATATATTCATATATAATCAATTAAAAATATTATTTCTAAATTAATTTTGATTTATATTAACAACATTGTAAGTTATTGTTATGGGGAATGATAATTATTTTTTAAAATAGATTTTAGAATTCTGAATTTTGTTAGCAATAATATTATTATCTCCAACATTACCATTAATGATTATTGCATTTTTATCTTCTAATTCTTTCTCTAATTGCTCTATGTAATCATATATTTTTACTACTTTCTTTCCAAACTCTGTAAGTGAGTAATATACTCTTGATGTTCGTTTCTCTGGCTCTTCTATTTCCTTTTTAACTAATCCAGCATTAACTAATTCTTCTAATGCACGATATATTGTTTTACCATCCATTTTTAATTCTTTTTTTAATTCTCTAAAATATAAAGCATTATTTTTAAATAATGTTTTCAATACTAAATAATTATTTTTTTTTGATAATATTTTTAATAATTTAATTTCGTTAAGCATACTAATTCCTTCCGTTTTTTATTGACAATATGTTTATTTGGCATAATATTTGTTATTGTCATTTATGCCAATATTGTCAATAATAGAAAAGTATATATATAAGAAACGCCATTTTTGATATTGGCAATAATGCCACCATTGGCAATAGGTGGAACTATGGAATATTCAGAAGCAGTAGTAATTCATGACAAGCCCATAAAACCGTATGGGAATACCGCCCATGTCTATGTCCCTAAAAGGTTCATTGGAAAAAGAGCAACAATTATTATTTATTGTAATGAAAAAGATAGAAAAAATTTAAAAAACAATTTTGAGGTGAAATTATGAGGTTTTTAGTTATTAAAGAAGAACATTATACACGTGCAATAAATATTGAGAAGATTGTGGCTATAAGAGTTAATTATGATGTGGAAATAGTGTATGAGATTGGCAAAGATGAGTATTCGGCAGTAATACAAACTGATGATAAAGAAAGAGCAGAGAAACTTTGTATGGAGATATTAGAGAAACTCACGAGTGAGGATAAAATTATTGAGATAGATTTAAGACAGAAGGTAGTAAATGGACAAGTTCCTGAGCCACTTAAAGTTGGGGCTTAATGCTTAACCCATTTTTGTTTTTCTAAGTTTCTATTCTTAAATATTTCGGTGATATTATGGACGAAGTTAGTGAAAGAATCTTATTATACTTATCCCAAGTAGGCAAAGCCACAAATAAAGAAATTGCAGAAGCCTTTAATATAAATCCCGGACTAATTTCTAAAAAACTACAGTATCTCCAAGACAATGGCTTAATTAAGGTAGTGGAGCAAGAAGGTAGGACCAAATACTACGCCCTTGCCAAGCCACATAGCAGTAATGAAAACGAAATCCCTCACATTCAAATCCCGAAAGATATTGACACAATAACAGGTATTAACTCATATATTAAAAAGGTTTTGAAGGAGTATAATTGGCACTCTACATCATATAGTATTCCAATAACGGCATTATTAATTTCTAAATACACAAATTTAAGGTTAATAATCTTTGGTCCTCAGTATGTAGGAAAAACAACATGCATAAAGGCAGTTTATCCTGACTTAGAAAATAATCCAAAAATACTGGTAGATATGCATAGAAAAGACATGTATCAATACATAGACATGGTTAAAGACAATATCAAAATTATAGAGCAACAATATTTGCACGATTGGAGGTTTGAAGACACTAAGATATTTGATAGGTATGATGTTGTGCCAAAGTCAAGAATTGCCCCAAGTGAGTTTTTATTTAGATTCCTTCCTTTAAGAATAAAAATGCCTTCAGAGTTTGATAATGACTTTAAATTCTTTACTTTAGATTTAGATGACTTTAAGATAATAAAAACAATTCCTAAAGACATAAAAGATAAATTTATTGAAAAACTCAACCACTTAAAGTTCTTTACAATTGATGTTGGAGCTTGTAGGACGTATTTAGAGATTTTAAAAGAGAAAGAAATTGCCAATCTCTACCATGTAGATAGAGAAGGAAACATGGACCAACAGCTTTCAGCAAGGCAGTGGAGGATTGAGAGAGAGTATAGTGCAGTATTAAAAAATGACTTCTTAACTGTAAATCATAGAAAATTAAAGGGAATAAACGAGCTTTGGCAACCTGTATCTATGGATAATGGGCTTTTACACCATGCATTTGAGATTTTGAAATTTAGTTATTCATTGAATAAAAATCCAGATGTGGCTGTGGATGATGCCTATAGGTTCATGAAATACATTCTTAAAACTTTCACTTTGGTTAAAGAGGATTCCTCAAAGAATAATGTATCATATCCTACTCGAAATGTAGAAAGTGGGGAGGGAGTTTTCAGCATTCCTACTGTTGGAAGTAGTTATTTCATCCCTGCTAATAAGATGGTAATTCCTTAATTATCAAAGGAGGAGGGGTAAAATGACAGTTGCTATTATAGACATTGAAACAACGGGGCTTGACCCCTTGAAGAATAGGATTGTAGCGATAGGCTTGGGTGTTATTAGAGAGGACAAGTTAGATATTCAGTTATTGACATCGAAAGATGAGAAAGAATTACTAACTAAATTTTGGGGGAAAGTATCTGAAGAAGGTATAGAGCAGTTGATAGGATTTAATATAAACAAATTTGATTGGCAATTTATCAAACTTAGGTCGTTATATTACAGGATTAGGATAAAATACTTCGAAAAATACGAAGGAAGAAAGGATTTGATGCAAATTCTGAATGGAGGGGGATATATTAGAGGTAGGAGTTTAAAAGCATACTGTGAGTTCTTTAACATTGATATACAGAATGATGATGTTGATGGATGTGAAATACCACAACTTTGGGAAAGATATGAGAAAGAAGATGATAAAGAAGCTCTGGATAAAATATTGCATCACTTACAGCTTGACATTAAGAGAACATACGAGCTATACAAAATATTAGTCGATTGTGGTTTAATTGAAGAATAATTTTTTCTTTTTGGTGAGAGTTATGAAAGTTACTTTTTATCTCTATAAAAATATAGACAGTAGGCAACTTAGGTATCATCTGCATAAACTTGAAGATTTAAAGCAGATAGACCCTGAGAAATTAAAAAAGGTTGTTGAAGCCAGGAAGAGATGTAAGAGAACCATAATTTTAACGGAGGAGGAAAGGAAAATTTACCAAAGATTTGGTAAAGCAACCAACTTATATTTAAATTATGTTATTTTGGTGAATGAAGATGGGGAGCGGACTTAATATAAAAAATCTTTTATTAATCAAGAGGCCGGATGACATAGAAGAAACAGACGAGATGAAACCATGGATACAGAAATTTAAAGAAGAGAGAGAATTTGATGGCATAAAGGAGGAGACAATAAAATCAGATATAACGAGGCTAAAAGTATTTCTTGACTTTTGTTATAATAGGTTGGGTAAAAGTCCAGACAAATTGGAGACTCATGATTTTGTTAAGTTCTTTAACTATTTGGAGAAAGAGAGGAAAGTCTCTAAAAACACACAGAGAAAATACTATCTTTTGTTAAAAGTGTTTTATAGAATTATGAGGATGCAACATGTTATTAGTGATTTTATAGAAGAAAGTAAAGAAAGGAAAAGATTTTCTAAAATTGAAGTTAAGCATTACGATGCTGTTGATAGCAACATACTCAACTTAATTTTGGAGAAGATGCTTGAATCAAATAGTAGAATGAGTATAAGGAATGCGTTAATAATTAGGGTGCTTTGGGACACTGGATGTAGGATTTCAGAGATTTTGAACTTAAAATATAAGGATTGTAATTTAGATAATGGAACATTTAGAATCACAAATACCAAAACACATGAGGAAAGAGTCGTTGTATGCTCAGATGCTACATTGGAGGCGTTGAAGTGGTATATTCAATTTAATCCTAAACAGTCACCAGATGACTATCTATTCCAGAGCCAGAAAGGAGGTAAGCTAAGTAGAAATACAATACTTAAAGTATTTAATAAAGCTGTTAAAGAGCTTAAAAAAGAAGGTAAAATTCCAGAAGGCAGAAGAATAACATTGCATAGCTTAAGACATGGCAGATGTGTGGATTTATTAGAAAAAGGAATTCCGATTGATATAGTTAAGGAATATTTAGGTCATAAAACATTAGATACCACTTTATTTTACTCACACTCAAAAGAGAGAACTCAAAAGCTTTTAAAAACGATAAAAAAGATTCTTTAATTTTATGGTTGTTAGTAGTCCTGTTGATAATACATCTGTATAGGACTTAAAAATGATGCGGGATTTAGTCCTGTGTAAAAAGTAGGTGTAAATAGCCACAATTTGTCTAAATTTGGAATATAACAATGATAAAAGAGTATGGCGCAGGGGCTGGGATTTGAACCCAGGCGGGGCAAAGCCCCACTGGATCTCAAGTCCAGCGCCGTAGTCCTGGCTTGGCTACCCCTGCTCATAAACTGTTAAGCACTATGAAGAATATACTGATTTAGTATATATATTTTACGGTTGCATTATTTAAATATATTATAGTGTCAAAAGTATTAATAATATTCTAAGTAGGGGATTTTTTTGAAATTAAGATATATAGAATGTTATGTTCCAAAACATCTTTTTAGTGGGATGGATAATTTTTTAGAGAACTGTGAAGATATTATATGGTATAGTGTAGAAGAAACAAATAACTTTACGGTTATAAAGATATTAACAACACTGAAAAACACTGAAGTAATATTAGATAAACTTAATAAAGAATATGGAGGTTCTAAATTCAGAATTATTGTGTTTGAGCCAAAAGCTACAATTCCTGCAGTAGAAAAAGATGAAAAAGAAAGTAATGAAGAAGATCCAGAAAAAGTCCAAGAATTAGAAAGATTGAGTCGGCAAGAAATATACAATAAAGTCTCAGAGATAGTACATTCTCCAAAGGAATACTATTTGATGGTAATATTATCAACAATTGTTGCTGTAATAGGGATATGGAAAAATGATGTAGCAATTATTATAGCATCTATGATTATCGCTCCTCTTTTAAGCCCAAATATGGCATTGTCTTTTTCTATGGCAATTGCCGATAGAGATTTAGCAAAAAAATCTTTAAAAGATTTAATTTTAGGCATTGGATTAGTAATAATATTATCAGTTTTTTTGGGGCATATTCTTCCAATATCTATAAAAAACCCACAAATAATATCAAGAATGAACTTAGGGATTGAGGATATTATAATAGCATTATGTGCTGGTATCGTTGGTGCGTTGTCTGTAGTTTCTGACATCCCTTCTGTCGTTGTAGGCGTGATGATTGCAGTAGCATTACTGCCTCCATTAGTTGTTTTTGGATTAACCATAGGATCTGGATATTTTATTGAGTCTATTCCGATTTTAATGTTATTTTTAATAAATATAATCTGTATAAATTTATCTTCAAGTGTTATTTTTGCAATATATGGAATTTCTCCTTATAAGTTGTGGGATAAAGAAGAGGCAAAGAAATTAACAATTTTTTCAATATTGGTTTGGTGTATTCTTTTAATTGTTGCAGTTGTTATAATATATATCTATATATCTATTTTTAATTTTTTAACTTTGTTTGAAATTATTATATAGTTGGTAGAGTCATATAAATAGGGTTAAATAAAAAGTTTAAAAAATAATTGAATGGTGGTTAAATGGAAGGTTTAACAGTAGGGTTATTTGGACACATTGAAGGCATTGGAAAAGAGTTGGGAAAAAAAGGAACATCAACAGATATAACTTTTTATAACTATAAACAGGGAGAAAAAGTAATATGCTATGTAGAACCTACGAGATATCCTGATAGAATAAATCCCTTAATATATACAATAAATATGATGGATTATGCTTTAGTTTTTATTGATGAAATTACTGGAGAGTTAGGTGAAACTCTCTTAGCCTTAGATATGTTTGAAATAGACAAAGGCTTTTTTGTTTTAGGGGATTATGTCGATGTTGATATGCTAAAAAATATAATATCACAAACTTCAATGAGAAATTTTGAAATATTAGAGAAGAATTTTATAGACATTAGAGAGAAAATAGTTAATTTAAATGTAGAAAGAGATTATGATGGAAATGTAAAAATTCCTATAGACCACTATTTTACAGTTAGAAGTGTTGGAACTGTGATATTAGGTAAAGTAGAATCTGGAACAGTGAAAGTTCATGATAATTTAAATATATATCCAATCAACAAAACAGTTATGGTTAGAAGCATTCAAATTCACGACAATGATTTTACAGAGGCAAAGGCAGGGAATAGAGTAGGTTTAGCGTTAAAAGGAATAACTACTGAGGAATTAGACAGAGGTTATATATTATCTGATAAAGATCTAAAAGTAACTAATGAGCTTGATATAAAAATAAATTGGAATCCTTTTAGACAGAAAGATGTAAAAGAAGGAGAGAATTATCAAATAATTGTAGGACTACAAAGTGTTCCTTGCTCTGTTGAAGAAGTTAATGGAAATAATGTTAAATTAAAACTACAAAAAAATATTGCCTACGATGTTGGAGATAAAGTATGTTTAATAGATGGTAGTGCAAAAGTTAGAATAGTTGGAGTGGGAACCTTAGAATAATAAAATTTTAATATTTTATAAAATTTATATTTATAAAATAATATTATAATTATAGTTAAATAATATTTATTTGCCCCCCGAGGCCCACGCTCTCGACGAGGCTGTGCTATGGATGAGAGAGGGTAGGATACGGGGGGAACATTTATTTTTATTATCAATAATATCGATATATTTAAATTTATAAATGTAATTGTCCAAAATAAAAAACAAAAATGGTAGCGGGGGGAGGATTTGAACCTCCGATCTCCGGGTTATGAGCCCGGCGGGATGGACCTGGCTACCCTACCCCGCTTCACCAACCTATGCGAAATTAATAAATAATGAAACTAATATATAAAAATTATGGTTTAGTGTATGATTATGACACTACCATAAATATATAAAAACAAAAGATTTATGATTTATAAAGATATTTTTATTAAGCATAATATTTTGGTGAAAGTATGATTAGAGAAATCATTGATAAATTAAATCCAATTGTAATAGAAAAGGCAAATAAAATTTTTGAAGTTTCAAGAATCTTAAAGAAGTATGATGGAAAGCCAGTTTATATAAAAGATGTGGATGGCTTTGAAGTAGTTGGTAATATTTGTAGTAGAGAAACATTAGCAAAGATTTTCAATGTGAAAAAAGAAGACTTTATATTTTTTATGCTCGATGCAATGGAAAAAGAAAAAGATGGAAAATTAATTAAAAATAATAAATTAAGAGAGAAGTATATTGAAGAAGAGCCAGAGTATATTAAAAAAGTGCCAATTCCTACATACTATGAAAAAGATGCTGGTCCATATATAACGAGTGGTGTTGTTGTTGTAAATGATGAAGATTACGGCTATAATCTATCAATTCATAGAATTTTAGTTAAAGACAATCATTTAGTTATAAGAATGGTAGAACAAAGACATTTACATTTTTTATATAAAAAGGCATTGAAAGAAAAAGGTTATTTAGATGTGGCAATAATTATTGGAGTTCATCCAGCAGTTTTATTATCTGGCTCTACATCAGCAGATATAACATTTGACGAACTTAAATTTTCAGCATCATTGTTAGGAGGAGAAATAGAGGTTTTTGAGTTAGATAACGGTTTGTTAGTTCCTGAAGCAGAATTTATTATTGAGGGAGTTATCGTTGATAGGTTAGATTACGAGGGGCCATTTGTAGATATAACTGGAACTTACGATATTGTTAGAAAACAACCAATTATTGAAATAAAAAAATTGTATAGAAAAGAAAAGCCTATATTCCACGCATTATTACCCGGAGGAATAGAGCATAAAACTTTAATGGGAATGCCTCAAGAACCAAGAATATTTAAGGGGGTTAGAAATACTGTTCCAACTGTAAAGAATGTTGTATTAACTGAAGGAGGTTGTTGCTGGCTCCATGCAGTAGTGCAGATAGAAAAAAGAACAGAAGGAGATGGAAAAAATGCTATATTGGCGGCTTTTGCATCACATCCAAGTTTAAAACATGTGGTAGTTGTTGATGAAGATATAAATATATTTGATATAAATGATGTTGAGTATGCTATTGCCACAAGAGTTCAAGGAGATAAAGATATTATTATAATTCCTGGAGCAAAGGGCTCATCATTAGACCCTTCAAGTGACTTAAAAAATAGATTAACCACAAAGGTGGGAATTGATGCAACAATGAGTTTAATTAAAGGAAAGGAGCATTTTGAAAGGGCTAAGATTCCTGAATAAATTTTATTATTAATTTTTCAAAAAATTTTTCCTGAATTAACTCAACCTTACCATCATTAGCCAAGTATAAGGAAGGCAAAAGATATTTAACTCTCTCATCCTTTGTTTTAAACTTTTCCTGATATATAATTATTTTTTCTTTCATTAAATCTTCCAAAAGTTTTTCTATTATATCAGAAATGTCTTCCTCTTTTAATAATTCCTCTACGATTTCTTCTACTTCTTTTATATCTTTTTTCTTTTTCCTTTTAGACTTTTTTACTTTTTTAAGTTCTTTTTCAATAGTTTTAATTAACTCATCTACGGTTAAGGTTTTTTTGCTTTTTTTATCTTTATAGTTTTCTTTATTTACACTCTTCTTATTGTTTTCTTTAATCTCACTATCGTCAATATAAAAATCTTCATAATCATCTTCCTCAATATTACATTCATTATACAAAGATTCTGATTTTAACCTTAAAAGTATTCCTCCTACTAAAATTACATCAGCCGATAATCTAATATCAAATTTTTTAAATTCTTTAATTTTAGTTATATAGTAATCTGCAATTTCAGAAATATTTACATCCCAAGGATCTATGTTTTTTTTCTCAATTCCTTCCTTAATCATCTTAACCCATAGAGAAATATCAAAATTAGAATCAACCATTTTATCCCTATTCAATAATTTTTATTGTTTTTATTTAAGTCATTTATATATATCTTTGGCTATATCTGTCTATATAATGTAAAATAATTTATGCTTTTAATATACCCTCTCTCGCTAAAAATTTTTATTTTTTGATTTAGGGGATTTTAATTTATTATTTTTTGATTTCAAAAATTTTTAGGAAATTTCGGAGGGTCGCCTATTTTAATTAATTTGAGTATTTGACTTTATTAAATTATTGGGATTTTTTAGAGATTTTATTTAATTGTTTCTATCTTCAATTTCCCCCGATAATTAAATTAGTATTAAGAATTTTAAGGATTTTTAAAGTAATAATTAAGAATAGAAAAGTTTATATATAAGTTCGGAGGTATATAAATAATAGCAGTTATTGACCCTTCGAACCATAACCCCTATATAAAGAAGTATAATAAAGTAATTTTAGAAAATTATCTCTTCAAATTGTGTCCTGTTTAAAATCAAGCCCCAAAGGGGATGGAAATTAAGCCCATTTCCTCATTATCTGAACAGTCGATAATTTCTATCGTTTAAAATCAAGCCCCAAAGGGGATGGAAATTTTGTATTGTTAATTAACCACAACTGCACATACAAAAAGTTTAAAATCAAGCCCCAAAGGGGATGGAAATTAACCTCCACAAAACTTAACCCATCAAAATGCATTAATGTTTAAAATCAAGCCCCAAAGGGGACAAAAGCATTTAAATTTTTTATTTTTAATAGTATAAAATATTTATGAATTCCTATATTTACATCTTTTTTAAGAGTAATAACGACCCTCGGGAAAATTTCGATCTGAATATTATAAAATCATATAAATATCGAAAAAATATTATAACAATATGAAAAATTTCAAAATCTTCATAGAGTATAATAAAAAACAGAATTTTCTTATGATTTGATATTATTAAGTTTCGAGTATAAATATTATGTAAATATGAAAATTTTTTAAAAACATATTACAAATATGCAATATAAATTTAAATCTTCCGATATAATTATAATTTTTTAGGCATAAAAGAAAGGCAAAATATCCTTTATTTCCTATTAAACTCATACATTTTTATATTCACATCTTTTTTAAAAATAATACTGACTCCCGGTAAATTTTCAATTCAATATTATAAAATCATAAAAATACCAAAAATATTATAGTAATATGAAAAATATCAAAATTGTAATATTACTATAATAAAAAACAAAATTTTTTTATGATTTGATATTATCAAGTCCCGAGTATAAATATTACTCTATTATAGATAAGTAAAAACTCTTTCGAGCATCAAATCAGTAGGGTCTTCTAACTCAATAACTCCTAATTTTTTCCCTAAGTTATCTTCAACATAATTAATTATCTCCTTAATATTATTAGTATGGACCATTCTACCTTTTTCAATTAAATATTTATCAACTCCAAGTAATTCTTGAGGATAGCAGGATATTGTTGGAATTCCAAGAATAGCACTCTCTCTATTCATAGTTCCTCCTGCTCCAATCATAAAATCAGAGTGATATAATAAAGATAAGGCATCAATTGCTTCCTTAGGAACAATAACATTAAGTTTCTCATAATTTATTCTCTGATAATCATCTCTTGGAAAAACTACTATATTACAGTCAATTCTTTTTTTTAGTTCTTTTATAATATCTGGCAAAATATCCTTGTGTCCATTACAATAGGAAGAATTTGGACATGGTCTCATAACTATTGTAGGTCTATTATTATCAATATCTAATTTTTTTAGAATATCGTTATCTATCGGGTAATAGCCCTTTAATCGAGAATTTACATTTGCCACTTCGCAAGTTCCATCAAAGTTTATAAAATTTCTTCCTCCGCAATCTTTAAGTTTTTTTTCATCAGTTGCTATTGGTTTTATAATTTCATTTGCCAATGGAAGAGTTAATCTATTCTGAGCCTCTGCATATTCATTATCTACAACAAAAATAATTGGAATGTTTAAGCCAAAGGCAACTCTTGGCAATTCTACTGAATGTTTTGCTATTGCCACTTTTGGTTCTACATTAGATATTAATTCAGATAAACCAATAACTCTCTCAGCGTAAAAAATTAATTTTTCTTTTAATGTTTTTCCATGCTTTCCTATACATTTTCCTACAAAATTGTAAATTTTAACTAATTTATCTAAATTTTTTGAATCTCTGTAAGTTAATAAATATTCTATTCCTTCCTTTTCAAATTTTTTTATTAATTGACAAAAATAATGAACATGAGGAGCATTTGTTAAGTCAATCCAAACATCCAATATAACCACCCCTTAAAATAAATAAACTTCTACAAACTCTCCTTTTTCATAACCTTCAACATTTTCTGGAATTAGTATATAGCCATCACTTCTTGTTAATGAAGATATAACTCCACTTCCTGTTATTCTTATAGGATCAACATATTTATCTATTTTCACTCTTACAAAATCAACTCTACCAAGTTCTGAGGCAATGTTTCTTTTTAAAGGCATTATTATTTTTTTCCTTTTTGTGAAAAATCTTTGAATAAACAATTCAAATTGAACTGCTGACGCTACTGGATAGCCAGATAGCATAAATATTAATTTTTTATTTACAACTCCTAAACCAAAAGGTTTTCCTGGCCTTATATTTACTCCATGAATTAAAATGTTACCTAACTCTTTAACTGTCTCTACCGTTATATCCCTCTCACTTACAGAAGTTCCACCAGTTATTAATAAAATGTCATTTTCTTTTAATGCTAATTTTATAGTATTTTTTAATGAATCTCTGTTATCTTCAACTATATCATAAATTTTTCCATTAAATCCAAGATTTTTTACTAAACCATATAGCATATACACATTGGAATTTATAACTTTTCCATTTAATTTTTTAATATCTTCCTCAATATTCTCAATCTCTTCTAAACTAACAAGTTCATCCCCAGTAGGGATTATTCCAAATTTTAAGTCATAAACATTAACTTTTTTAATTCCTAATGAAGATAGTAAATTTAAATGATATGGATTAATTAAAGTTCCTTTTTTTAAAACAATCTCTCCCTTTTTGACATCCTCACCAACTTTTGATACATTTTCATTAGGATGAACGCTTTTATAAATTTCTACAAAGTCTTTAACTTCGTTACAAAATTCTTTCATAACTACGGCATCAGCGTTTTTTGGTAATTTTTCTCCAGTAAATATTTTTTTAGCCTCTCCTGAAAATATTTCATCATTATTAACAAGATTTAGTATTATAGGATTTGTTTCAGAAGCCCCAAATGTATCTTCAGCAATAACTGCATATCCATCCATTGCCGCTCTATTAAAATATGGTAAGTCAATAGGAGAAATAATATCTTCACATAACACTCTATTTAATGACTCGATAAGATTAGCTTTTTTAATTTTTTTATTTTTTTCAATATATTCAGATAAATTATTAAAAACTATTTTTTCGGCATTATTTAATGGCATCAATTTTTTTATTAACTTCATTGGTCTCACCCTCTAAAGTTAATAATTACATTCAATATTCATTCAATATTTTTATATAATCTTAAATAAAAATAATAGATTAAAAATAATTCAGATGGGGATTAGTATGTTATTTTTGAAAGTTAGAGTATTAGACATTGACTTGGAGAATTTAGTTTTAATAAATTCTGAAGATTTAAAAAGTTCCCAATACTTTCCTCAGGATAGAGTAGTAGTTAAATTTAATGATAAGGAAGTTATTGGCGTTTTGTATTCTTCAACCAGTTTGATAAATAGAGGAGAAGTAGGATTGCCTAAAAAACTTGTTAAGGAGTTAAATGTTAAAGAAGGAGATATAGTTACAATAAGACACGCGGATAGACCAAGATCTCTTGCATATATAAGAAAAAAAATGGATGGTAATAAATTAAAAAAAGAAGAAATTTTTGCAATTATTGATGAAATGGTTGATGGAAAATTAACAAATATTGAAATTTCTGCCTTTGTTACATCTTTATATATAAATGGAATGGATATGGACGAAATTGAGGCAATGACAATTAGAATGGCTGAAACTGGAAAAATGGTTAGTTGGGAGACGCAAATATATGATGTGCATTCAATTGGTGGAGTTCCTGGAAATAAATATGCTTTACTTGTAGTTCCTATCGTTGCATCTACTGGCTTAAAGATTCCAAAAACATCTTCAAGGGCAATAACATCTGCCGCAGGAACAGCGGATGTTGTTGAAGTATTAACAAGAGTAGATCTAACTATTGAAGAGATAAAAAGAGTAGTTAAAGAAACTAACGGATGTATGGTTTGGGGAGGGGCATTAGAATTGGCCCCCGCAGACGATATAACTATAAATGTAGAGAGACCTTTGGGGATAGATCCCAAGCCACTATTATTGTCAAGTGTTATGGCTAAAAAATTAGCAATGGGTGTTAATAAATTATTAATTGATATTCCAACTGGCTATGGAGCAAAGGTTAAAAGTATAAAAGAGGCATCAAGTTTAGCAAGGAACTTTATTGAGTTAAGCGAAAGATTAAAAATAGTTAC
The DNA here is from genome assembly GCF_024490875.1 of Methanocaldococcus sp. NCBI lineage: Archaea > Methanobacteriati > Methanobacteriota > Methanococci > Methanococcales > Methanocaldococcaceae > Methanocaldococcus > Methanocaldococcus sp. The sequence goes on along the minus strand of NZ_JACCLX010000041.1, from coordinate 50,670 downwards.
TGAATGTGCTATTACCTATGGGGGTCAACCAATTGGAAGGGCAATAGGTCCAGCATTAGAAGCAAAAGAGGCATTATTGGCATTAGAAGATTACAAACAAGCACCAACAAGTTTAGTTGAGAAATCTATATCTCTTGCAGGAATTTTATTAGAAATGGGTAGAGTATCTCCCCCTGGAGAAGGAAAATACATGGCTGAGGATATATTAGCAAAGGGTAAGGCACATGATAAATTTATGGAAATTATTATTGCTCAGGGAGGGAAAGAGGTTAGTTCTGATGAAATTGAAGTTGGAAAATACTACACTGATATATATTCTCCAATTGATGGATATATAACAAGAGTATCTAATTCTGGAATCACAAGAATTACCAAAGAGGCAGGAGCTCCAAATGATAAAAAGGCTGGTGTTTATTTAAATGTAAAGGTTGGAAATAAAGTAGAAAAGGGAGATGTTTTATATACAATATACTCGGATTCTGAGGAAAGATTAAAATCTGCTGCAAAATTGGCAAGAATATTATATCCTGTTAAAGTGGAAGGAATGTTATTACAAAAAATTTCAAGATTTTAATCATCTATTTTTATTCTGAAAATTAATTTTTTGCCTTCTTTTAATTTTTTTACAATTTTTCTATTAATATCTTTTGCTGATTTGTTTGCATTAATCATTAACGTTCTTGGACATATATAGTTACTCTTTCTAATTACTATGTCTGTTGGATGGTTTAAAATTAAATCTTTGTGCCCTTCTCCTATTATTGTATCTTTTATTCCTTCAACTTCAATTTCCACAATGATTTTTTTAGCATTTCTAAGTTTTTCTTTAAATTCATCTGTAAAATCAAACATAGATTTATTTGCCTCTATTCCTATAATGCAATGTCCTGTTGGTGTTAAATAATCTTCTTTTGTAATCTCCAAGGTTGTTTTATGAGTTGCTGAGATATTTTTATGCCCCTTAGCCCTTATTGTAAATTCCATTAATACCCCTCTTACAATCTAATTAAAATTTTATATAAAATAATTAATAATAAATAATTATGAGGTGATAGAATGATTCTCTATAAAATTAAAAGAACAAAAAACACACCATGTCCCTCTATAGCTTCTGCAATAATTATAGGATATTCAGTAGGGTTAAAAGTAATTATTGGAGAAGGAGCCCAAAGCTTAAGTAATATAGCAGGTTCTTATGCAGGGAAAGAATTGGCAATTTATGCAATGAGTAAAGGCTATGAATTTAAAGATATTAAAGATATTGAAAGATATTTTAACCAGCTAAATTTTGCAGATGTTGAAATGAAGGAAGAGGGAGATGAGATTATTGTAAAGATATCAAAATGCAATCTCTGTCCAAAGAGGATTTGTGGCTATGAATTTGAAGGGACTGCATGTCCTTGGGGAGGGTTATTAATAGGATTTATATGTGAAACTTTAAAATATAATTTAGGATATCAAATGAATCTAAAACCTGCTGAAACCTGTATTATAAAATTAAAGAAAAAGTAAAAATTTTATTTATAAATTCCAAAAAAATCTAAAATCTCATAAGGATGCTTTAATACAATAACATCCTCCAACTCCATTAATTTTTTAGTATTTTCAGCATCTATTTTTCTAACTCTCATTTTAATTTCTTTTCCTTCAATTATTGCATTATATTGGCAGATTTCTTTACATTTTCCACAACCAACACATTTTGGTAAAAATATTTCAACAAAGTTATCTCTTTTAATTATGGCTTTATTAGGACAAACATTTATGCATTTTAAACAGAGTTTGCATCTCTTTCTATCTATGAAGTATGGAAGTTTAGTAATAATAATACCCTCTTTGTAATCAACTGGAACAATTATTGATTTAACAAATCCCTTTCCAGCCTGTGCGATTGCATTTGTTACTAAACTGTCTGCTATTCCATTAACTACCTTAGCAACAGTATTTCCTGATGTTGGTGAAGATATTAAATAATCATATTTTCCTAAGCTTAATCTTCCAGTAATTGGAGATGAATAAGGATGTTCTCTCTCTAAAATTAACTCTTCATAATAATTTCCATTGGAGATATATTTTAATTCTTCAAATAAACCATACATCTTTACAACTTCCTCTCCAGCCCTTGAAAGTAAAGTGGTTACTTTTAAATCTTCAATCTCTTCCTTCAATTTTTTCATAACTTCAAAACTCTCCCTTAATAAATGTCCCGCTCCTGTTATGCACCAAACTATTTTCATATTATCCCAAAGTAAAGTTTAATAAATGATTTGAAGATTTTAGTTGATGATAATATATTTTATAACTCCTCCAAACTCAAATTTTTCAATCTCTCAGCAATATAGTTAATCATCTCCTTTAAATTCTTCAAATTATCAAAATTATCAATGATTTTTAAAAGTTCTTCTCTATCTTTATTTTTAAATTCTCTGACATATTTGATTAGTAGAGGTAAAGCTCTTGTTAATTCATCTACTATTGTTACAGTGGATTTTCTTGCAGTTCTTGATAATGGATTTAAATCTATTGATATAACTTTTTTTCCCATATTAACTAATGCCTCCACCCTATCTCCATCTTCTAATGGAACTAAAACTACATCCGCACTAAATATTCCTTCTTCTGAAACCTTTCCTCTCAAACTGTCTAAGTTTGGAATTTTTTTATTGGCATCATCAATACCCAAAATTTTTATCTTTCCTGTCTCTATATCCTCTTTAAATTTCTCTTCAAATGCTTTTTTTATAGCTATCTCTCTCTCCTTAGTTCTATAAAATAAATTAACCTCTATCTTTCCATTCAATTCTTTTGCAAGTTCAACAACTTCATCTATTGCTAAAGCTACGGTATTACCATTAACACTTATCACTGGATTTTCAGCTAAAACTAATAAAGCAGAAGCAGCTTTTATTGCCTCCAATGCTATTGGTGTTGTTTTTTCCCCAATTAAATAGTCAAATGTCTCCCCTCTACCATGAGCTATTAACCCTGCCTTAGCCAAAATCCCTTTATCTAATGCTTCAATAATTTTTTCTCTCTTCATTAAAGATTCATACCTTGGATGTGTTTTTGGAATCTCCATTAAGTATCACCAAGTTTTTATATGGTTGTTTGTAATAAAACTTTTTGTATATGAGATAATATTTAAGGTGATAAAAATGAAACTACATGAATATGAGGCAAAGAAAATATTTAAAGAGTATGGAATTCCAGTTCCAGAAAGTTTTTTAATAAATAAAGGAGATGATTTAAAAAACATAAGTATTAATAAAGAGGTTGTTTTAAAGGCACAGGTTTTAGTTGGTGGAAGAGGAAAAGCAGGAGGGATTTTATTCGCATCAAACAAGGAAGAATTTATAAAAAAGGCTAATGAATTGTTTAACAAAGAAGTTAAAGGAGAAAAAGTAGAAAAAATTCTTGTTGAAGAAAAATTACCAATAGAGAAAGAATACTATGTATCAATTATTATTGATAGAGATGCTAAAAAACCATTGATTATTTTCTCAACTAAGGGTGGAGTAGATATTGAAGAAGTTGCAGAAAGAGAGCCAGAAAAGATTATAAAATATCACATTGACATTAAAAAACCTTTCCTACCATATATAGCAAGATGGATAGTTAAAGATGCTAAGTTACCAAGTAGTGAGATTGGTAAAGTTGCTGATATAATCTATAAATTATACAAAATCTTTAAAGATTTAGATGCAACAATGGTTGAAATAAATCCTTTAGTTATAACTAAGGATGGAAATGTTTATGCCGCTGATGCAGTCCTTCATTTAGATGATGATGCCTCATTTAGACATAATTATGAGATATTTGAAGAATACAAAAACAAAGAAAAGTTGCCATTTGCCTATGTTGAATTAGATGGAGATGTTGCTGTTATAGGAAATGGGGCTGGTTTAACATTGGCAAGTATGGATATAATTAACAACCTCGGCAGAAAACCAGCGTGCTTCTTAGACATTGGTGGAGGGGCTGATACTGAAACAGTAAAATTGGCTCTAAAAAAAGTTTTAGAAAATAAAAATGTTAAAGGAATATTTATTAACATATTAGGAGGAATAACAAGATGTGATGAAGTTGCAAAAGGAATTATTGAAGTTCTAAAAGAGCATCCAAATATAAAATTTGCTGTTAGAATGATGGGAACTAATGAGGAAATTGGTAAGAAGATTTTAGAAGAGCATGGAATTCCTTATGAAACCTCTATGGAAGAGGCTGGAAAAAAACTTATTGAAATGTTAATTTAATTTTTTGGTGGAAATAATGATATTAGTTACTGGTGGGGCAGGTTTTATTGGTAGTCATATAGTGGATGAACTTATTAAAAAAAACTATGATGTTATAATTTTAGATAATTTAACTACTGGAAATAAAGATAATATAAATCCTAAGGCAGAGTTTGTTAATGCAGATATAAGAAATAAAGATTTAGATGAAAAAATCAATTTTAAAGATTTAGAATTAGTTATTCATCAATCTGCTCAAATAAATGTAAGAATATCTATAGAAAATCCAATATATGATGCTGATATTAATATCATAGGAACATTAAATTTATTAGAGTTTATGAGAAAATATGACATTAATAAAATAATCTTTGCTTCTTCTGGAGGAGCAGTTTATGGAGAACCAAACTATCTCCCAGTAGATGAAAATCATCCAATAAATCCATTATCTCCTTATGGTTTAAGTAAATACTGTGGAGAAGAGTATATAAAATTATACAATAGATTGTATGGATTGAAATATTGTATTTTAAGATATTCAAATGTATATGGGGAAAGGCAAGATCCAAAAGGGGAGGCGGGAGTTATTAGTATCTTTATAGATAGAATGTTAAAGAATCAAAGTCCTATTATTTTTGGAGATGGGACTCAAACAAGAGATTTTGTATATGTCAAAGATGTCGTTAAAGCCAACCTAATGGCATTTAATTGGAAAAATGAGATAGTTAATATAGGAACTGGTAAAGAAACTTCTATAAATGAACTTTATAATATTATAAAAAATGAAATAGGTTTTAAAGGAAATCCAATTTATGACAAACCAAGAGAGGGAGAAATTTATAGAATTTACTTAAATATAGAAAAAGCTAAATCATTGGGCTGGAAACCAGAAACTGATTTAAGAGAGGGGATAAAGAGAGTTGTTAATTGGATGAAAAACCTTAAAAGGTAAAACCCTCTATTACTATACTCCCCAAGGGTATACCAATAAGGCGGAGCCCTATGGTGATGAAACTTTTACTAAAAGTTTCGATGAAAAATATAAATAGGTAATTGTTTATTTCTACATTATTATAATAAAAACATACAAAAGGTTGAGAGTATGGACAATGTAGTATTAATAGGGAAGAAGCCAGTGATGAACTATGTTTTAGCAGTTTTAACACAATTGACAAATAATGACGAAGTAGTAATAAAGGCGAGAGGGAAAGCAATTAATAAGGCAGTAGATGTTGCAGAGATGATAAAAAACAGATTTATCAAAGATATTAAAATTAAAAAAATAGAAATAGGAACTGACAAGGTAAAAAATCCAGACGGTAGAGAGGTTAATGTTTCAACAATAGAGATTGTTTTAGCAAAACCATAACCAAATAATTTTTATTTTAAACTTTTATTTTTAAAGTATTTTAATCTTTAAAACAACTGTTATGGGTGTTAATATATGCTTAATTCTATAAAAATTAGTGCTATAGTTCATGCTACCGAAGATGAAGATAAAGTTTTAGAGGCTATAGAATTTTTTATTCCAGAGGATGTTGATGAGGAAAAAATAAACTTAGATGTGATAGAGACAGAGGGTTATTTTAGGAATCCAATAAAAATTATAAATGTAAGTGTAGAAGGTAAAGAGGCTAAAAAAATATTTAATCATATTATAGATTTAATAAAGTCAGATGAGAGAAATATAAATAAATTAAAAAAAGATTTACATCTTAGAATAGAGGATAACAAATTTTATGTTAGATTTGATAAGCAAAAGGCTTATTTAGGAAAATGTAAAGTTATGGATGGAGATGATATCATTAGGGTAGTTTTTAACTTTAAAATATTCTCTCCAAAAAATAAAGAAGAAAAAGTTAAAGAAATTATTAAAGAATGTTTTTTAGTTGAATAAAAAATTTGGGATAAATATGCACGAATTATCTTATGCTACGGCAATGCTTGATGCTATTTTAAATAGTATAAAAAAAGAAGAAGAAAAAGGTAGAAAGATAAAAAAAGTTAGTGAAATAAACTTAGAAATAGGAGAATTAACTTTTATAAATGTTGAACAGTTAAAATTTGCTTTTGATGTTATTGCAGAGGGAACTGTCTGTAAAGGGGCTAAAATTAATGTTGAATTTATAAAACCAAAATGTAAATGCTTAGATTGTGGTTATGAAGGGGATGTAAAAATAGTAGATGAATTTGAAATATACTGCCCAAAGTGTAACAGTATGAGATTAAAACTATCTGGAGGTAAAGAATTTAATATAAAAAATGTAACAGTAGAGTTTGAAGATGAAATATAAAATTAAATAGATTTAAGAATTATTGATTTTGTTTTTTCCTATACTTTGGATGGTATTTTTCAATTAATTCTCTATCTACTCTCTTCAACTCTTCTTCTGGTAATATTGCTAACAACTCCCACAACAAGTCAAGAGTTTCCTCAATACTTCTATCTTCATCTATTCCCTGTTTAACAAATCTCTTTTCAAATTCGTCAGCGAATTTTAAGTATGCTCTATCTCTGTCTGTTAATGCCTCTTCCCCAACGACTGCAACTAAGTCTCTTAAACTTCTACCTTCTGCATATGCCGCATATGCTTGGTTAACTACTTTTTTATGGTCTTCTCTTGTTTTACCTGGTCCTTGTCCATTTCCAGCTAATCTTGACAATGATGGAAGGACATCTACTGGCGGATAGATACCTTTTCTATGTAATTCTCTTGACAATACAATTTGTCCCTCTGTAATATATCCTGTTAAGTCAGGAATTGGGTGTGTTATATCATCATGAGGCATTGTTAAGATTGGAATTTGAGTTATTGTTCCATTTCTACCTTTAACTCTTCCTGCTCTTTCATAGATTGTAGCTAAGTCAGTATACATGTAACCTGGATATCCTCTTCTTCCTGGAACCTCGTTTCTTGCGGCGGAGATTTCTCTTAAAGCCTCACAGTAGTTTGTCATATCAGTTAAGATAACGAGAACGTGCATATCTTTTTCATAAGCTAAATATTCAGCGACAGTTAAAGCAAGTCTTGGAGTTAATATTCTTTCAATTGATGGGTCGTTAGCTAAGTTTATAAAGACAACAGCTCTCTCTAATGCACCAGTTTTTCTAAATTCTTCCATGAAATAGTTAGCCTCTTCTGAGGTAATACCCATAGCTGCAAAGACGACAGCAAACTTTTCTCCTTCTCCTCTAACTTTTGCCTGTCTTGCAATCTGAGCTGCCAACTGATTATGTGGTAATCCAGAACCTGAGAATATCGGTAATTTCTGCCCTCTAACGAGAGTGTTCATTCCATCGATTGTTGAAATTCCTGTCTGGATGAAATCACTTGGAACTTTTCTTGAAACTGGATTTAGTGGATACCCATTAATATCTAATTCTTTTTCTGGAACTATTTCAGGTCCTCCATCAATAGGTTTTCCTCTTCCGTTAAATATTCTTCCTAACATTTCCATTGATACTCCAATCTTAGCAGTTTTTCCTGTAAATCTTACTTTTGTTTGATTTGTACTCAACCCAGTAGTTCCCTCAAAAACCTGAACTACTGCTAAACCTTCTCTTGCCTCTAAAACTTGTCCCATTCTCTTTTCTCCATCAGGACATATAACTTCAACTATCTCCCCATATGCTGCTCCTTCTACTCCCTCTACAATTAACAAAGGTCCTGCAATACTTTTAACTGATGAATACTCTATAGCAGATGTTGCCAAAGTCATCACCTCAATAAAAAGTTTTTATAAAAAAATTAAATAGGTTTAAATTATTGTAAGGATCCCAATTCATTTTTAATTTTCTCTAAGATTTCTTTTGATTTAACATTTATAAATTCTTCGTGTGGAATATATTTCATTCTTGCAATATCTTGTTTAACTGAAACTTTTAATATTTTAGATGGATCTACTCCTCTTTCAACAGCCTTCAATGCTTCTTGGTAGAAGGTCATAATTATCTTTAACATTAAGTATTGCTTCATTGGAGGACAGTAAGTATCTACTTCATCAAATGCATCTTGCTGTAAGAAATCTTCTCTTAACATTCTTGCTACTTCTAAGATAACCCTTTCTCTATCTGGCAATGCATCTGGTCCAACTAACTGAACGATCTCTTGAAGTTCAGCCTCTTTCTGTAATAAACTCATAGCTTCATCTCTTAGCTGTCTCCAATCTGGTCCTGTATTTTTATGCCACCAATCTGTAACATCGTCAATATATAATGAATAACTCTGCAACCAGTTTATTGCTGGGAAGTGTCTTCTTCTTGCTAAGTTAGCATCCAATGCCCAAAATACCTTAACAATTCTTAGAGTGTTTGAGGTAACAGGTTCTGAGAAATCTCCTCCTGGTGGTGAGACAGCTCCAACAATTGAAACGAATCCTTTTCTATTATCTTGTCCTAAACATACGACGCTTCCTGCTCTTTCATAAAACTGTGCCAATCTTGACGCTAAGTATGCTGGATATCCTTCTTCCCCTGGCATCTCTTCTAATCTCCCAGAGATTTCCCTCATAGCCTCTGCCCATCTTGATGTAGAATCTGCTGTTAATAAAACTCCATATCCCATATCTCTAAAGTACTCTGCAATTGTAACTCCTGTATAAATTGATGCTTCTCTTGCTGCTACAGGCATGTTTGAAGTATTTGCTATCAATACAGTTCTATCCATTAACTTATTTCCAGTTCTAATATCTTCCAAGTGTGGGAATTCTTCAATAACCTCTGTCATCTCGTTTCCTCTTTCTCCACATCCAATATAAACGACAACATCAGCATCAGACCACTTAGCCAACTGATGCTGAGTAACTGTCTTTCCTGAACCAAATGGTCCAGGAATTGCTGCTGTTCCTCCTTTTGCTAATGTAAAGAATGTATCTTCAACTCTCTGCCCCGTAATCATTGGGATTTTTGGAGGTAACTTTTCTTTATATGGTCTCCCTTTTCTTACAGGCCACTTTTGCATCATAGTTAGTTCTTTCCTTTCTCCATTTTCTAATTCAACTACTGCAACTGTTTCCTCAACAGTAAATTTTCCTTCCTTTATTTCAACTATTTTTCCTTTAACTCCAACAGATACTAATACTTTATGAACTATTGATGGAGTTTCATCAACAGTTCCAATAATATCTCCTTCTTCTACATAATCTCCTTCATTTACAACTGGCTTAAATTCCCATTTTATGTCTCTTGGTAATGCTGGAACATCAACACCTCTTGGAATAAAGATAGATCCAGTTTTTTCTTCAATTGCTGTTAATGGTCTCTGAATACCATCGTACATTGCTCTTAACATTCCTGGCCCTAATTCAACAGACAAAGGAGATCCAGTACCAACAACAGGTTCTCCTGGTTTAATTCCTGTGGTTTCTTCATAAACCTGAATAACTGCCTTATCATCTTGCAATTGAATAATTTCTCCGGTTAATTTTTCTTCTCCTACTTTAACGACTTCATACATTTGTGCTCCTTTCATTCCTTCTGCAACTACGACAGGTCCTGCTATTTTAATAATCTTCCCAACAACTGACATATTATCGACCTCTTTACAGTTATAACTTTATTTTATAGTAACTCCAATAGCTTTTCTAATCAATTCTTTAATAGGATCAACTCTCTCAATTTTTCCATATTTATCAGGAATTTCAACAATATACTTGTTTATATTTTTTATTTCATCTTTTAAATTTTCAGCAATTCTCTCTGTTATAATAATGAATGCAATATTATCATTATTTTCAAGATCTTTTAGAGCTTTAATCGCCTCTTCCTTATTTTTAACTTCATAAACATCAGTTAATCCAGCCAATCTAAATCCTGTGGCTGTTTCTCTATCACCAATAACACCTATTTTCATAATATCTCACCTATAAGGATATGAGCAAACGTCTAATTTCATCAGGTTTTAAGTTTTCTATTTTACCTTTAATTATTGCTTTAAGGTTTTTAACTTCGAGCTCTTTGCTAACAATCAATCCAATAATTGGACCTACACCAAAGGGTTTTCTCACAGATAGTTTTTTACCTTTCTCTAATATGAATCTATCTAATGCCTTTTCAAAAGTAAATACTGACTTCGTCTTTTCAAATTCTTCCATATACTCTGATAATACATTTGCATAACTTGTTCCTTCTAAGCCACTTAATATTCCTTCTATCCCTTCAGCACTCATTAAGTCTTTTAATTTCCATTCTGGAAGTTCATAACCGCTTAAAGAAACATATTTACTTAATTCATCTGCAGATAGTCCATCTGCTTTTCCTTTTAATATAACCTTTAAGTTTTCAACATCAATTAAGGTTCCTATAAATTCTCTAAATAAATCTTCTTCCTTACCTTCTATCATCATAACTTTTCTTAATTCATTTAAGTAGTATCTATCTAATGCCAACTCAAGCCCTGTTATACTAGAAGTTTGCTCATAGTTTGACAATTCTTCCTGCAACACTTTAAAATACTCTGTTCCATCTAAACCTCTAACAACTTCTTCAACTGTTTTTGCCTCAGATAATTCTTTTAGTTTTTCAATAGGAATATTTCCTAATGGAATTAATAAGGAGTAAGTTTCCTCAGCATTTAATCCATAATATTTGGCTCTAATTAATGTTTTTATATTTTTAATGTCAAACTTTTTAGAAAATACTTTTAAAATATTTTTAGCACTTTCTGGTGAGATATTGAATATTAAATTATATAAATCAGCCAAATACATATCTAAGGCTTTTTCAACTGCAATAGGATCCTTTAACTCATTTAAAACTTCACTAATATATTGCCCATAGTCAGTATCTTCTAATATGCCGATCATTTCTTCTAAACTTCCTGACTCTATTAATTCATTTAATTTCGTATTGTCCAATAATTTTGCCTCTTTACTTCTTATTCTCGCATTTACATAGGCATAAGGTGCCAGATCAATAACCATCTTTACTATCCAAACAATTACAGTAACAACAATAACTATAGTTGCAATAACAATAAGTATAGTTAAAGGATTATCAAAATACGTCATTAAAGTTGAATAAAGTGTTTTTAAGTTTAATAATATCCCAATATTATCAAACGCCATTAGGCATCACCTTTTAGAATAACTTCTCTGTAACTTTCGCTCTAATTATATTTAAGTTCCTTTCAAATATTGCCTCTAAGCTGTTATCTAATGATTTTAATCCATCAGATGTTTCTATTATGCATCCACCTATAATATTTACAGGCTTTCCTTTTTTTAATACAGTCACTTTTTTCGTTACATTTTCAATTTCTTTTTCTAAGTCCCACAATGTAGCATCGTCAATAAGTTCCATATCTCTTCTGTTTAATCTTACAACTAATTCTCCGCCACCTAATGATATTGCCCCATCTTTTATTAATTTGATGAGTTTATCTTTATAATCTGGTTGTTCTGGTAATTTGTGGAGTTCTTCTTTTAATTTGTTAATAGCCATATTAATGATCTCTTCTTTAGCCTCTAATAACTTTTTCTTAGCCTCTAATTTAGCCTCTGCTATTATTCTGTTTTTAACCATTTCAGCCTCTTTCTCCCCTTTTTTTAATATTTCAACTCTTCTTTTTTCAGCCTCTTTTTTAGCTTCTTCTAAAATTTTATTTTTTTCTTCTTCAGCCTGAGCAATGATTTTTTCAGCTTCGACTTTTGCATCTTCTAATATCTTCGATTTTATCTTATCCACTCCCATTAATTTCACCTACCAAAATCAAATTTTTAAGTAAAGTTAATTTTATATATTGTTTAAAAAGGTTTAAAAGAGGGTAAAGGTTTATACCATTAGCATGATTAAGATTGCTATTAACAACCCAAAGATTGCGAAAGTTTCTGGCATAACTGCTAAAACAAGCCCTTTACCCATAGCATCTGGATCTCTTGCTGTTGCTCCAATAGCCCCTGCAGCAGTAATACCCTGCCCAATACCAGAGAGACCTGCAAACCCAACTGCAAACCCTGCACCTAAGGCAGCAACTGATACAGCTCCAGCTCCTTTAAATACTCCAACTAACAATAGAATAGCGATTAATAAACCATAAATTGCCTGTGTCTCTGGAAGGACAGAGAAAACCATCGCCTTACCAAATATACTGTTGTCCTCAGCAACTGCTCCCAAACCAGCCGCTGATGCAATACCCTGACCAATTGCTGATAAACCAGCTAAACCTGTTGCCAATCCAGCTGCAAACATTGCCCAAGGAGATGCTGTTTTAAAAACAAACAGAATAAGAATTGCTACTAAGAATCCATACAAACCCTGTGTCTGTGGCAATGCTTGGAAGACTATAGCAGTACCAAACTTATTTGGATCTTCTGCAACAACTCCAGCACCACTTGCTCCAGTAATTCCAGCACCAATTCCTGAACCTAATCCTGCAAGTCCAACTGCCAAACCAGCACCAATAGCTCCTAATAGTAAAGCATCTACCATAATACATCACCTCATCTTTATTAAATTTTGTAATTTGTATTTTTTGTTTTTATATTTTATGTTGTAGTATATTCTCTATTTGCCTTAAATGGACTGAATTTTTTACCTCCTCCTTCATAAAACTGACTAAAGAACTCTACATAGTGCAACCTTAGAGAGTGTATAAATGCTCCTAAACCATTCATTACGAAGTTAAATGCATGACCTCCTATTAGTATTATAATGGCAATTATAATTCCTATTATTGGTATTGAACCACCAACAATCTTAGCCATAATATTTACAGCCATTGCTAAACCTCCAGTAGCCAAACAGAGAGCCAACAATCTTGCATAAGATAGAACATTTCCTAAGAAACCAGTAATATCCATAGCTCCCAATAGTGCTCCCATGATTCCATTTTCTTGAAATCCTTTAATTGCACAAACAATTATTGCAATTAATGCGGCTACTCCAATTATACCAATAGTTACTATCATATTTGATGTTACTAAATAGATAATTACTCCTAATATTATTGCTAGAATTAATAGAATCCAAATTCCTTGATTTATTATTGCATCCCCTGTATTTCCTTTTTTAATATTCTCTTTAAATCCTACAATTAATCCAATTAATAAATGTAATAAACCAACAGCAATTGAGAATTCTAATATTGCTATTGGACCATTTTTAATAAAAGTGCTTGCTCCAAGTGGATTGACTAATGCCAATCCCATTTTGTATATGTCAATATTTAAAAATTCATACATAAAATCTCCTAAATAACCTCCTGTTATAATACCCATTATAATTGTTGAAATTCCAGCCAATGTTAATATATAGCCAAGTTTTTTAGCACCTTCACTAACCTTACCTATTTTTTTCCAAGTCCATAATCCAACTATTGTCAAAAATAATCCATATGCCGCATCAGTAAGCATAATACCATAGAACAGTAAGAAACCAGGAACTATTAATAATGTAGGATCTACTTCGTTATATTTTGGTAAAGCATACATTTCTGTAAGCATCTCAAATGGTTTAATTGGTTTTGGATTATCCAACAATACAGGAATCTTTTCTTCTGGCTCATCTGGTTCAGATATTTCAACAAATGCATAACCTTCTGAGGATTCTTCTATTATTTTCTTAGCTTTTTCAGCATCTTTTGCAGGAACCCATGCCTCTATGTAGTAAGTTCTATTAGTCTTACCAAATTGTGAATAGGCATCTCCTCTTTCTTTTTCTATTGATAGAAGTTCATAAACTACCAATAACTTATTTTCCCATTTCTTAGATAAAGATTTAAGTTTTTCAATTAAACTTTTTATTTTAGATTCTATATTCTTCAATTCACTTTCTATTTTCTGTAATGCCTCTTTTGGAGTACCTTCAATATCACTTATGTCGTATCTCTCAAACTCAAACTTTCTTAATGTGGATAATACGCTTTCAAGTTTTTCTTTTAATGTAACAAATACTATTGGAACCCTTATCTTATTGTCTTTTTCAAATTCTTCTCCTGTAAATACTTCAATATACTCCTCAGTAACTTTATCTAATTCAGATTTTAATTCATTAACTTTCTCTTTTGGGACACTTCCACATCCAATATAAATATAAACTCCAGGACCAAGATCTTTTAAATCAAATTCTAAACCTTTTAAGTAAGATATTTGATCTTTCAACTGTAATAATCTTGACTTTCTATTCTCTAATTCATTCAATTTTTCTGAAGGCTCATCTACTTCTTTACTAATTTCATTTAATACTTTTTCACAGTATTCAATAACTTCTTCATGAGTATTAAATTGAACTTTCTTTTTTTCAATTGGTTTTGGATTTAGAATATCTTTTATACTAACCTCTTTTGGATTAACATTAGAAAACAAATCTAATATTTTTCCTGCCTTAATCATCAGTGTAGTAACATTTCTAACATAGTCTGCATGAGATGATGGTGATAATAAAGATTTCCACTCAACATCTTCTAATTTTTCAGATAAATCACAAAGTTCAACTATTCCATATTCATGCAACTGTCTTACAACATTATCAACTTTTTCATCCAATATCACCGCTTTTAATTTCTTCATTCTTACGGGTTTCACTAAAATCACCTTGTTTAATTTAAATTTCAAGGATTTCAGACAACTTTAAAGATAATATTCTTACCTTAGCAATAGACATAATTTCTTTCCTTTCTTTTTCTGCTTTTTCTAAAATTTCTTGGGCTATTTTTTTAGCTTCCTCTTCAGCCTTTTTAATCATCTCTTCAACAGTTTTTTTAGCCTCTTCTTCAGTTTTTGCAATAAGATTTTTTGCTTCTTCAATTGCTTCATTTTTTATTTGTTCAGCTCTATTTTTTGCTTCTTCAATTTTATTAATAGCCTCTTCCTCAGCCAATTTTACTTCCTTTATAGCATTCATAATGTTAACACTCATACTTCCACCTAATAGTTGGTAATAGTAATTTAAAAATAGTTTGTGTATATAAAATTTTTTATTTTTATTTATAACTACTTTTTACTTTACTAAAATACTTTGTATGAGAATAGATCACTGCTGGAATACAACCAATTGCCGTACAAGTTTCTAAAGATATCCTTTTTTCAGTAATGTCTAGATGATATTTACAAGAATCCATTATATCCTTTGGTAATCCATGTCTTCCAAGTCCTATATATAATCCAACTGGTTTCTTCTTTAATAAATATGCTGTTTCTAAGGGAGATATTACTTTATTACCATCAGGTTTAGATGTTGTAGCAATGGGAATCCCAAACTGAGGAAGAAATTTATCAACGATAAAAAATCTATTTTTCTCAATTAATTTTTCTAAGTATTCTCCAGAATTTCCAATTGTAGTTTTTATATTTAATATATTGTCCTTAGTGCAAGGAAAGTCCATTATTGCCAAGTTACAATCAAAGGCATAGCATATTGGCGCCGCCCTTGCAATAGATCTTTTATGAGCTTCGTGCCATCTTGTTTTATCATAAGAATTATATAAAATTATAGTTAACCTTTTTAAATTTTTCATACTTTACCTCACAACATAAATATTTTTTACAAAATAAAGGAACTCATTAATATATATTTATCTTTACCAAAAACCGAAAAGTATATATATGAGAACATCAATTCTATAATTCGCTTATGGTGCAGGGGTCGCCAAGCCTGGCCAAAGGCGCCGGACTTAAGATCCGGTCCCGTAGGGGTTCGGGGGTTCAAATCCCCTCCCCTGCACCATTTTCTATTTTAGAAAAATAAATTAGTCAATTCGAATTAATTAATTTAAAATTATTTATACTCTATATACTTAACTTTTTTACAACCCCCCAGTGGGTTAGCTCTCTTGACATAGCGATGCTTTAGGATGATAGAGGGTGTTAAACTGGGGGGACATCCTTTAAAAATTTTGGTGATAATTATGAAAATCTATTTTGCTACTGGAAATCCTCACAAAATTAAAGAGGCTAATATTATTTTAAAAGATTTAAAAAATATAGAAATTGAGCAAATAAAAATAAAATATCCTGAAATTCAAGGAACTTTAGAAGAAGTTGCTGAATTTGGGACAGAGTGGATTTATAATATATTAAAAAAGCCTGTTATTGTTGAGGATAGTGGTTTTTTCGTTGAAGTTTTAAAAGGATTTCCGGGAACATATTCTAAGTTTGTTCAGGAAACTATTGGTAATGAAGGAATTTTAAAATTGTTAGAAGATAAGGATAATAGAGATGCTTATTTTAAAACTGTTATTGGTTATTGCGATGAAAATGGTGTAAAATTGTTTAAAGGAGTAGTTAAAGGAAAAGTTTCAGAAACTATTAGAAGTAAAGGATATGGATTTGCCTATGACAGTATTTTTATCCCAGAGGGAGAAAATAGGACATTTGCTGAGATGACTCCAGAGGAGAAAAGTAAAATATCACATAGAAAAAGGGCTTTTGAAGAGTTTAAAAAATTCTTATTGAATAGGATTTAAATAATTTTTAATGATTTCTTCAACATTATCGTTGTCTATTAGATAGATGTTAAAAAATAATTTTGATTTTGGAACTAAAATAATATATTTTCTTTTATTTTTAGATTTTACCTTATAACCTTTAAAAAATTTCCAAGGTAATGGTAGATAGTAATTTAAAAATGGTTTTAAGAAATTAAATATTTCAAAATATACAATAACTCCTTCTTTATAAATCTCAACATTTCCTGACATCGGATTAAATTTATCAAAAATCGTTAAAATTGATATAAATACAACTGAAAGAATTACCATTTTTGTATCTGGATGATTTATATTTATTAAAAGATAAAATGAGATAGATAAAAGAATAAAAACCATTATTAACATAAAAATCCATCTACCTTTATACATTCCCAACTTAGTTGATGTTATATAATGCCAATCTTTTTTTGCTTTTTTATATTTAATATATAGATATAAATCTAAAATTCCTTCTGGGCTGAAAATAAAAATTACAATGAGAAAACAAGGAAAGAAAAATAAAAATAATAGTAGTTCAATATCCATAAAATTCCCTCTTTAATGGAAATATCTTTTAAGAACTTCTTCAAGTTTTTTATCATCTTTTAGATAAACATCTGATGAGATATATTTTTTTTCCAATTAGTTTTATTTTATCTCCAACTTTTTCATAACCTTCAAAACATCTCCAAGTATATAATTTTTCAAAATAAAATCCATCTTTGGAGATATAAACTGGAAATCTATAAAATCCAACAAAACACATTAAAATAAACAATATTATATCCATAAATAAGGCAAAAGTATAGAGTTTAAAAACAAAAATATTAACAACTGTTATTACGACTATGATGAATAAGAAGGATATTACTAAATTTCTAAAACTCTTTGGCATAAGATTTTTAAGATTTTCCCTATATTGGATTATTGCATTGTTTTTTATTTTGTCCCTTTCCAACTTTGAGTATTTTATAACATAATATATAGGAATCATTCCAAGAAAGAATGATAAAAATCCAACATAAAGATATAGTATTAGCCCAACTACATTCATACTTTCACCCAATTGAATTATATATAACTTATATATTCCTACATACAAATAAATTTTGGTGAAAAAATGAATCCTTTTGATATTATGAAAGCCTCACAAATTGCCTGCTGTTTAGAAGTTAGTTCTTTTAAACCTGGAAATGTCCATAGAAATAGGGATTATAGAGATATAAAGTATCATCACTTTATAAATTCTGGAATTGCCTTTGGAAATGTTGTCTATGAGGCATCACAAGATGACAAAAATGTTGGCTTATATATAAAAAAGGCGGTAATTGAGAGTAGGAAGTGGTCTCCAACAAATGCTAATTTAGGAATTATAATGCTACACATCCCTATAGCAATGGCTTCTGGAAAGTTAGACAATTTTAATAAAAATGAACTAAAAAAGAATTTAAAGAAAATAGCTGAAAATACAACTGTTGAAGATGCAATAAATGTCTATGATGCTATAAATATAGCAATGGCTTATGTTGATAAGCCAAAAAAAGGACCTGATGTATCTTCAAAAGATGCAAAAAGAGAACTTATAGAGAAAGGATTAACTCTTTTAGATGTTTATAAAATATCCGCAGAATGGGATAACATAAGTAAAGAATGGGTAGATAACTTTAAAATCTCATTTGAAGGTTATGAGTTATTAAAAAAGTATTATAAGGAGTTAAATAATATCAACTTAGCAGTAACGAAAACATTTTTAAACATATTGGCAGAATATCCTGATACATTAATTGCACGAAAGAAAGGTTTTGAAACAGCATTAAAAGTTTCTAAAATGGCTAAAGATGTATTAAAAAACTTTAATGAAGAAAAGGTTAAAGAATTTGATAATTATTTGTCAAAGGAGGATAATAAATTAAATCCCGGAACTACTGCTGATTTAATTGCCTCGTCATTAATGATATTTATACTAGATAGAATAGACTCTGGAAAAACAATACTTTGGTGAAAAAATGGAAAAAGATATTTATGAAAAGATTATGGATTTGGCTAAAAGAAGAGGATACTTATGGAGTTCATTTGAAATCTATGGAGGAATTGCTGGATTTGTAGATTATGGACCATTAGGATGCTTACTAAAAAATAACATTATATCAAAATTTAGAGAAATATTTATTGTAAAAGAAGGATTTTATGAAATAGAAAGCCCAACAGTAACTCCTTATGAGGTTTTAAAAGCATCTGGGCACGTTGATAACTTCACAGACCCAATTGTAGAATGTAAAAATTGCTTAGAAAGTTTTAGGGCAGATCATTTAATTGAAGAGTTTGTAGATGTAGATACAGAAGGAAAGACATTGAAAGAATTGGAAGAATTAATTAAAAAGTATAATATAAAATGCCCAAAGTGCGGAGGAGAGTTAGGAGATGTTAAGAAATTCAACTTAATGTTTGTTACATCTATAGGGCCAGGAGGAAAGAGAACTGGTTATATGAGACCTGAAACAGCACAGGGAATATTTATTCAATTCAAAAGATTAGCACAATTTTTTAGAAATAAATTACCTTTTGGTGTAGTTCAAATAGGTAAAAGTTATAGAAATGAAATTTCTCCAAGGCAAGGAGTTATAAGGTTGAGAGAATTTACTCAGGCAGAGATTGAATACTTTGTTCATCCAGAAAGAAAAGAGCATGAAAAATTTGATTTAGTTAAAGATGAAATAGTTCCATTACTGCCAGCTGAAAGGCAGATGGATGAAAACTTATCAGAGGACGAGAAAATAATTAAAATTTCTATAGGAGAGGCAGTTGAGAAGGGAATAATAAGGCATCAAACAATTGCATACTTTATAGCTTTAACAAAGAGATTTTTAGAAAATATTGGAATTGATAAAGATAAAATTAGATTTAGACAGCATTTACCAAATGAGATGGCTCACTATGCAATGGACTGTTGGGATGCTGAGATATACACAGAGAGGTTTGGATGGATTGAGTGTGTAGGAATTGCCGATAGAACAGATTACGATTTAAGAAGTCATTCTTACCATAGTGGTGTAGAATTATCAATATTTGTTGAGTTTGATGAGGAAAAAGAGATAGAAACTTACGAAATAAATCTAAATTATAAAGTTGTTGGAAGGATATTTAAAAAAGATACAAAAGTAATTGAAGAGTATATAAACAATTTAAGTGAAAAAGAGAAAGAAGAATTTGTTAAAAATATTAAAAAAGATGGCAAAGTAATTATAAAAATTAATGAGAAAGAATTTGAAATTTTAAAAGATTATGTTGAAATAAAAAAGGTTAAAAAAGTTATTAAAGGAGAAAAAGTAATTCCTCATGTCATTGAGCCATCATTTGGAATCGATAGAATTACCTACTGTTTATTAGAACATTCATATAGAGAGGAAGATGATAGAGTTTATTTAGATTTAAAACCATCAATAGCTCCTATAAAGGTATATGTTTTACCATTGGTTAATAAGGAAGATATGCCAAAGATAGCCATGGAGATAAAAGAGAAACTTAGAGATAATGGAATTATAGCTGAATATGATGACAGTGGAGCTATTGGTAGAAGATATATGAGGGCTGATGAAATTGGAGTTCCATTTTGTATAACAGTAGATGGACAAACATTAAAAGATAGAACTGTTACAGTTAGAGAGAGGAATACCAGAGAGCAGATTAGAATTAGAATAGATGAATTGGTAGATTATTTAAAGGAAAGATTAAAAAAATAAAATTTAACTAACTATTTCTCCTTTGAAAACTATTGAAGGAGAAATTAACTTACCTCTCTGTTCTACATCATTTAAAGGAATAGCATCTTTAAACATCTCAAATATATTTCCTCCAAACATTCCTTTTTTTAGTGGAATAATTTCTCCATTTTTGTAATAGTATGAGTTTTGAATCTCAACGGCAAAATCTCCTGTAATTGGATTTGATGTGTGAGAACCAATAATTCCATTTATATAAATATATTCATCAAAATCATCTAAACTGTTATTAGTTTTCTCAATAATAAAGTTCGTTGGAGATATGTATGGGAGAGAACTATAACCTCTTGAAGCGTTTCCTGTTGATGTCTTTCCTTCTTTATTAGCCCTTTTTATATCATATAGATAATTTTTTAAAATTCCGTTTTCCACTAATACAGTTCTTTGTGTTTTGGTTCCTTCATCATCGCACTTTGAAGAGTATAAACCATAATCCAAAGTTCCATCATCAACTATCGTTATACAATCATTAAAAATCTGTTCTCCAATTTTGTTTTTTAAAATACTCCTATCTCTCTGAACATTCTCAGCACTAAACGCTGGCACCAATGTATATGCCAATAACTCACGCAAGGCTCTTGGAGATAAAATAATATTTCCTTTGTATGAAATACTTTTTCCATTTGCTGATTTTTTAGCCAAATCTAATGCCTTGTAACTAATTTCTTCGACATTGAAAATATTATGTCGAGTTTTTCCTTCATAGGAAGTTTCTCCTTCATACATTATTGATATTGATGCTGAAAAATAAGTATCTTCATATTCAACATCTACGCCATTAGAGTTTATTATTCTTACATAACCTACTGATTTCGAAACTCCTCCGCTCAAAACAGTGGCATTATTGTCTAAAATAATATCCCTCATAGTTATAAGACATTCCAATAGTTTTTCCTCCTCTAAATTTAGGATTTCTTTATAATAAATTCCTTTTGGCTCTTTATACTTTTGTGGCTCTGCAAATTTAGTATATCTATCTTCTACTAAGTTTTTCATTGCTCTATAAACAATACTTTCATTAAATCTATTAGAATAGGCAAAACCAACTTTGCCATCTTTTAGAACTCTAACTCCGATACCATAATCAACCTCTGTTTGAAAACTATCTACACTCTTTCCATCTAAATCTATTCCTGTATAGTAAGATTTTTCAAAAAAAACTTCTGTCTCAAAGCCATTTTTTTCACCAATTTTTATTAACTTTTCTAAGTCCATAATTTCACCTTCACAAAATAAAAATAATCAAAAAATAACGAATTAATCCTAAAAATTATAATTTTAAAAATTAAAAATAAAGCAAAAATAAATTAGAATGGACATCTAAATTTCTTTCCAGCGTATTTCGTTATTCCTAACTCTTGCTCTATTCTAATTAACTGGTTGTATTTTGCTGTTCTCTCCCCTCTTGCTGGTGCTCCTGTTTTTATCTGCCCAGAGTTTAATGCCACTGCTAAATCTGCTATTGTCGTATCTTCTGTCTCTCCACTTCTATGTGAGACAATAACTCCATAACCATTTCTAAATGCTAAATTTGCCGCATCAATTGCCTCACTTAAAGTTCCAATTTGATTAACTTTCAATAGTAAGGCGTTTCCAGCCTTCATTTCTATACCTTTTCTTAACCTTTCAACATTTGTTACAAATATGTCATCTCCAACAATTTGAATATCCAATTCTTTAGTTATCATTGCAAATCCTTCGAAATCTTCTTCGTGGAATGGATCTTCAATTGAAACAATAGGATATTCTTCAACTAATGCTTTATAATAATCTAATAATTCTTCTCTACTTAACTTTTTACCTTCAACATGGTAGTAACCATCATCTTTATAAAACTCTGATGCCGCGGCATCTAAGGCAAAGACAATATCTTCCCCACATTCATAACCAGCTTTTTTAACACTTTCAGTTAGTAAATCTAAAGCCTCTCTTGATGTTTTTAATGGAGGAGCAAAACCTCCTTCATCTCCAACATTTATAGCATTTTTACCATACTTCTCTTCAATAACCTTCTTTAATACATGATAAACTTCTGAGCCCATTCTTACAGATTCAGATATTGATATGGCTCCAACAGGCATAATCATAAACTCTTGTAAGTCCAAATCATTTCCAGCGTGTTTTCCTCCATTTATGACGTTCATCATTGGAACTGGCATAACAAAAGAGTTAAAGCCTCCTAAGTATTTATACAGTGGAATCTTTGCTGTTGATGCCGCCGCCTTAGCAACTGCCAAAGAAACAGCCAATATAGCATTAGCCCCTAACTTTGATTTATTTGGAGTTCCATCTAATTCAATCATTATATTATCTATTTCTCTCTGCATTCTTGCATCATAACCTACTATTTCAGGTTTTATTATAGAATTAACATTTTCAACAGCCATTAATACTCCTTTTCCTCCAAATCTTTTTTCTTTATCTCTCAACTCTAATGCCTCGTGAGATCCAGTTGATGCTCCACTAGGAACTATTGCTGAACCATAACCTTTACCTTTTGTTATAACTTCTACTTCAACTGTTGGATTTCCTCTTGAATCAATAACCTCTCTCGCAACGATATCTTTAATTTCAAATCTTTCATCTACATTGTATAACAAAATATCACCATTTTTAATGTTCTCTTAGACAATAAATTGCATAAGTATTTAACTACTTAATTTTATATAAATGTTTATAATGGTTAGTAAAAAAGTTTCAAATGGAGAGATATTCAAAATCTTTAAATCTAATAGTTATCTCTAAATATATACATCCATCAATTAATTTTATTTTTTACTATTATTTGAGGTGGTGATATTTATGGTTATTACTGAGGCATTAAAAAAAGTTGTAGAATTTAAAGATTTAGATAAAAATGAAGCAGAAGAAGTTATGAAAGAAATTATGGAAGGAATTGCAAAGCCAACTCAAATAGCTGCCTTATTAACAGCTTTAAGAATGAAGGGGGAAACAATAGAGGAAATAACATCTTTTGCAAAAGTTATGAGAGAATTTTCATTAAAGATAAATCCAAAAGTTCCTAAGTTGTTAGATACTTGTGGAACTGGTGGAGATAATTTAAACACATTTAATATAAGCACAACTACTGCATTTGTAGTTTCTCCATATGTTCCAGTGGCTAAACATGGAAATAAATCTGTAAGTAGTAAAAGTGGTAGTGCAGATGTTTTGGAGGCGTTAGGAGTTAATTTAAATGTTCCATTAGAGAAAGTTAAGGAATCAATAGAAAAAATAGGAATAGGGTTTTTATTTGCCCCTAACTTTCATCCAGCAATGAAGTATGCTACACCAGTTAGAAGAGAGTTAGGAATTAGAACTGTCTTTAATATTTTGGGGCCTTTAACCAATCCAGCAAATGCAAATTATCAATTAATGGGAGTTTATGATGAAAATTTAACTGAAAAATTATCTTATGTTTTAAAAAATTTGGGATTAAGAGGGGCATTAGTTGTTCATGGTAGTGGAATGGATGAAATTACAACAGTAGGGAGAACAAAAATATCTGAATTAAAGAATGGAAAGATAAGAAGTTATTATATAGAACCAGAAGATTTTGGTATAAAAAGATCTAAATTAGAGGATATTAAAGGAGGAGATGCTAAAGAAAATGCTAAAATAATTAGAAATATATTAGAAGGGGAAGAAACTGGGGCTAAAAGAGATATTGTTGTATTAAATTCTGCATTTGCTTTATATATATCTGAGGTTGCTAATGATGTTGAGGAAGGTATAAAGTTGGCAGAAAAATCAATTGACTCAGGAAAGGCTTTGAAAAAATTAGAAGATTTAATAGAATTTTATAGAGAGGGTTAAAGATGGAAAAAATAATAATAAAATCTATGAAAAAAGTATTTTTAGAAGAGTTAAATGAACTTGAAAATGAATTAAATGAAATACTGAAAAAATATGGTGTAAAAACTACTGATGAACTTAAAAATAAAATATCTTGTGGAGAAATTAAAAAAGAGGATATTAAAGAAGATTTGGAAAAAATTAATTTTTTAGAAGAAAATATAAATAGAATTATGAAATGTTTAAGAGAAATCAATGTAAAATCTTTATAACTTGGTGAGTTTAATGTTAATATTATCTGTTGGGGGCTATGATCCTACTGGTGGAGCAGGAATTTCAGCGGATATAAAAACATCTCACACATTAGGAGTTTATTGTCCATCTATAATTACTTCAATAATCCCTCAAACAAATAAAGAGGTTTATGAAAAATATGACTTACCAAAAGAAGATATAAAAAATCAATTTAAATCAGTGTTTGAAGAATTTGAAATAAAGTATGTGAAAACTGGCGTTTTAACTTCTCAGAGTATAGATATTTTACTGAAATATATTGACAAATACGATTTAAAAGTTATCTGCGACCCAGTTCTTGCATCTACAACTAAATATAATTTTGTTGATGAAAAATTAATGGAGAAGTATATTGAACTCTTTAATAAATCTTACTTAATAACTCCAAATAGAGAAGAGTATAATAAAATTATGGAATTTGTAAAAAATAAAAATTACCATCTTAAAAAAGATTTATATATCTTAATTACAGGAATTGATGATATTTTAAAAAGAAACTTTACAACTATAAAGATATTTAAAGGATTTAAAATAAATAAGGAAGTTCATGGAACTGGATGCGTTTATTCTACGGCAATAACAGCATTTTTATCAAAAGGATATAAATTAGAAGATGCCATTAAAGAGGCAAAGAATTTTATACTTTCCTCAATTATATATGCTAAAAAAACAAAATATGGATATAATTCTAATCCTACTTATATCAATAAAGAGACAGTTATAAAGAATTTAAGTTATGCTATATACTTACTAAAAAAGATTAATTTTACTTTAATACCAGAAGTTGGGAGTAATATTGCTGAATCTCTACCACTACCAAAGGATTTTAATGATATTGCTGCTTTAACTGGTAGAATTATAAAAAATAAGCTTGGAGGATTTTATGTAGTAGGAGATATAGAATTTGGGGCTTCTGAACACATTGCAAAGATAATTTTATCTGCAAGTAAATTTGATCCTAAAATAAGAAGTTGTATGAATATAAAATATGA
Organism: Methanocaldococcus sp.; assembly: GCF_024490875.1. Lineage (NCBI taxonomy): Archaea > Methanobacteriati > Methanobacteriota > Methanococci > Methanococcales > Methanocaldococcaceae > Methanocaldococcus > Methanocaldococcus sp. The sequence continues at coordinate 25,174 of NZ_JACCLX010000041.1, read as the reverse complement.
TGAAGATTTAATAAAAACATTAAAAGAGAAATTTAAAGATAAATTTATAATTTCTTCATTTGATAGGAGTGAGGAGCCTCCAAATGTTTCAACAATGGAATGGGGAACAACAATAGCGTGTAAAAAAATTGGTAAAATTCCAGATATTATTTACGACAAAGGAGGTTTAGGAAAAGAGCCAATGATAAGAGTATTAGGTAAAACTTCAATAGATGTAGTTAAAAAAGTTGAATTTATTCAAAAAATATATAACTCAATAAAAGAATAAAAGAATTTAAAAAAATGGTGGACTGGGCGGGATTTGAACCCGCGGCCCCCGCACAGCCAATGCGGCGCTCTCCCAGTCTGAGCTACCAGCCCACACAACACCAAGAGTTTTTATATTGCATAATCATATATAAAATTTTCTGTCAATAAATTAAATTAATTTAGGATTTAAATTGATGAATTTTAATTGATAATAAATAAATAAGAAGAGGGAAGAATATGGATGTTAAAAGTAATATTATAAATGCATTAAAAAAAGTAATTAGTGAAGAATTAAAAAAAGAAATAGATATAAAATTAGATGAACCTCCAAATTTAGAATTAGGGGATTATTCTGTTAATATTTGCTTTAAATTATCTAAAGAATTAAAGAAAAGTCCAAAAGAGATTGCCGAAAGTATAGCAAATAAGTTAAAAAGTATGAATATTGAGGGTGTTAAAGAAATAAAGGTAGTTAATGGATACATAAACTTTTATATTGATTATAATAAATTAGGTAAAGATTTAACAGAGGAGATTACTAAAGAAGGACATAATTATGGGAGAGGAGACAAAAAAGGAATAAAAATTATTTTAGAACATACTTCTGCAAATCCTAACGGACCTTTACACATAGGGCATTTGAGAAATGCTATTATTGGAGATAGTTTAAAAAGAATATTGGAGTTTTATGGTTATGATGTTGAAACTCACTACTATGTAAATGATATGGGTAGGCAGATGGCGTTGGTTGTTTATGGTATAGAGTTGTTTGGTTTAGATGAAAATAAGAAGAAAGATAATGCAATTGCTGAAACTTATGTAAAAATTAATAAGTATTTAGAGGAACATCCAGAGGAAGAGGAAAAAATCCTTGAATTAATGAGAGAATATGAAAATGCTTTGGAGAGGAATGAAGATAATGAAATTGTCAAAAAATTTGAATTTGCAGTTAATTATGCATTGGATGGAATAAAAGAGACCTTAAAAAATTTAAATATAAAACATGATACATTTGTTTGGGAAAGCTCTTATGTAAGAAATGGAATGGTTAAAGATGTTATAAAGAGGTTAATGGAGACTGGTAAGGTAATTAAAGAAGATACATATATACTCGATTTGTCAGATTTTGGTATTCAAAAGAAAATGGTTTTAGCAAGGGCTAATGGAACAAGTTTGTATTCAACGAGAGATATTGCTTATCATTTGGATAAACTATCAAAGTGTGACATTGGAATAGATGTATTGGGAGCTGATCACAAATTAACTGCTGAAATGGTTAAAGCAGCATTAAAATTGTTAGGTAGTAAAGTTCCAGAAGTTATATTTTATGAATTTATCTCACTTCCAGAAGGTTCAATGAGTACAAGAAAAGGTAGATTTATTAGTGCTGATGAGTTGTTAGAGGAGGCTATAAAGAGAGCTAAGGAAGAGTGTAAAAAAAGAGGAGTAGATGAAAAAATAGCCTATGATATTGGATTGGGGGCAGTTAGATATAACATTGCAAGAATTTCTCCAGAAAAGTCAATGATATTTAAATGGGATGAGGCGTTAGATTTTGAAAAAGTAGGATGTCCATTTATACAGTATGCCCACGCAAGATGTTGCAGAATTTTGGAAGAGGCAGAAAATAAGAACATTAAAGATGAGGCAATATTTGATTATGAATTAACTAACGAAGAAAAAAGTTTAATTAAAATGTTAAATGAGTTTAAAGATATTATTAAAGAAAGTGCTGAGAATAGAAAAGTGCATATCTTAGCTAATTACTTGTTAGAACTTGCCAAAACATTCAATAGATTTTATGCAAATTGTCCAATTTTAATGGCTAAAGATGAAAATATCAAAAAATCAAGATTGTCGTTAGTCAAAAGTACTAAAAATGTATTGGAAACTGGATTAATGTTGTTAGGAATAAATTGTCCTGGTAGGATGTAATGGTAATTGATTAAAAAATTATAAGTTATAAGATAAAGTATAATTAGATTGTAGGTTGTAGTTAATTATAAATAAAAAATCTCCTTATTTTTAAATTTAATTTTTATTGAGAATATTATTTTTAATTTTGCTAAATATTAATTATTAAGGAGGTTTGAAGAGAATGGAAGTTAAGAGAGTTTTAATCATTGATAATATTGATTCCTTTGTTTGGAACTTAGTTCAATATGTAGGAACATTGGGGCATAAAGTTAAATTAGTAGATAATAAAATAACCTTAGAGGATATTAAAAAAATAAATCCAGATAGAATAATTATAAGTCCTGGTCCAAAAACTCCAAAAGACGCTGGAAACTGTATAAAAATAATTCAAGAGGTTGATGTTCCGATATTAGGGGTTTGTTTAGGACATCAATGTATTGTTGAGGCTTTTGGAGGGGTTGTTGATAGGGCAAATAGAGTCATGCACGGAAAAGCAAGTTTAATAAAACATGATGGCGAAGGTATTTTTAAAGATATACCAAATCCTTTTTATGGAGGAAGATATCATTCATTAATAGCCAAAGAAGTGCCAAAAGAGTTAAAAATAACTGCTAAAAGTTTGGATGATAACTATATTATGGGAGTTAGACATAAAAAGTTGCCAATTGAAGGTGTTCAATTTCATCCTGAAAGTATATTGACAGAGTCTGACAAATTGAAATTTCCAGATTTAGGTTTAAAACTTATTAAGAACTTTATTGAAAGTGAATATTAAACAAAAATAAACTAAGTGAAAAATATGGATGTTTATGAAGTTTTATATCAATTTTGTTTAGAATATCCAGTATTGTTAGATGATAGAAAAGTTCCTTTATGGAAATTAAAAAAAGAAGATTTAGATAAGGTTAATTTAAATTTACCTTGGGACTCTATTAGAGATTTAGCAATTTATTTATATGAGTTAAAAAAGAAGCAACAGAATTCTAAGGAACTCGTTAAATTTGATATAATTGAAGTTTTAGTAGGAATATCCCTATTAAAACACGATAATAAAAACAACTATATGGGGCTTGTTACAGAGGAAATGTGTTTAACATATTTAAGCGAACTAATTACCGCGAGAATTAACTGCATAGCAAAATACTATTATATGATGAAAAAACCACAAAATACAAATATTTTTGATGAAATTATTTTAAAATTTCCCCAAAAAAAGGATATTCGGGCATCTAATATAAATGATTTGAGAGAGTTAATAAATAAAATTAAAAGATATTTTAAATGATTTATTTTTCAAATTCTAATAATAACACTTAAAAATTCATCAACTTTTTTAAAATCTTTTTTTCCTCCATATTTTTCTAATGAAGAAGATACATCTATGGCATAGGGTTTAACTGTTTTTATTGCCTCTAATACATTATCCTTATTTAAACCTCCTGCTAAAATTAAAGGTTTTCTCAAAGATTCCCTCAACTTCTTAGATACTGCCCAGTTGTGAGTTTTTCCCTCAAATTTTACATTTTCTATTTTTGTATCTACTAAAATAGCATCTACATATTTTTCATAATCTTTAGCTGTATTTAGTAAATTTTTAAATTCAATTTCTTCGTCTTTTGGTATATGGATAACTTTAATTATATATAAATCTATTATTCCATTATTTTTTAAACTTCTAAGATCTTTAACAAATTCTAAACTTTCAAAACCATGTAATTGTATAGCGTCTGGCTTTAAAAATTTATAAGTCTCTAATACTTCTTTTATATCATTTGGCATTATTACAGAAACCAATGATGTAAATGGAGGTATGTATTTTTTTAATTCTATAGCTTTATCTAAGGATATTTTTCTTGGAGTTTTTACAGGAACATCAATTATAACACCTACTGCATGAACTTTTTTTGATATATACTCCATATCTTCTTTATTTGTAATTCCACATATTTTTACTTTTACCAAAATTTCACCATAAATAATATTTATATCTTATTGGTTAATTTTATATAATATAAATTATCACTAAATAATAAGAGTGTCTATTTATTTAATTCATGTAACCAAATAATTACATATGACAAATTTTAAGATAATTCTAATTATTAAAGTTATTTACAGGATGATAATTATGAAACTCGTAAAAGATGCATTATCAAGAAATGATACTACAAGATATTTAAAGGATGAATTTGGAGAGGCAAGAATTGTAGTTGTTGGATGTGGTGGTGCAGGAAACAATACAATTAACAGATTAATGGAAATTGGAATTCAAGGAGCAGAAACAATAGCGATTAACACTGATAAACAGCATTTAGAAGTAATACAAGCAGATAAAAAAATTTTAATAGGTTCTACATTAACAAGAGGTTTAGGTGCAGGAGGTTATCCTGAAATTGGTAGAAAAGCGGCTGAAATGGCTAAAAATATATTAGAAGAGCAGTTAAAAGGGGCTGATTTGGTATTTGTCACAGCGGGAATGGGTGGAGGAACAGGGACGGGATCAGCTCCAGTAGTTGCAGAGATAGCCAAAGAAAATGGAGCAATAGTTGTAGGTGTTGTTACATATCCATTTAAAATTGAAAGAGCAAGAATGAAAAAGGCCGATGAAGGAATTAAAAGAATGTCAGAAGTTTGTGACACTGTAATTATAATAGATAACAATAAACTTTTAGAGTTAGTTCCGAATCTACCCATAAATGATGCATTCAAAGTGGCTGATGAAATTATAGCACAGGCAGTTAAAGGAATAACAGAAACAATAGCAGTTCCAAGTTTAATAAATATTGACTTTGCAGATGTCAAGGCAGTTATGGGTGGTGGAGGAGTAGCGATGATAGGTGTTGGAGAAGTGGATGGCAATGATAGAGGAGATAGAGTTCAAAATGTAGTAAGAGAAACATTAAGTTGTCCATTATTAGATGTTGATTATAGAGGGGCAAAAGGAGCTTTAATTCATATAACTGGAGGGCCAGATTTAACATTAAAAGAGGCAAATGACATTGGTGAAGGAATAACTAAGGAACTTGATCCAGATGCAAATGTTATATGGGGTGCAAGAATAGATCCAGAGATGGAAGGGTGTATAAGAGTTATGGCTATAATTACAGGAGTAAAATCTCCAAATATTATAGGCAAAGATACAAAACCAAAAAGATTAATTCCTAAAACAAATAATAATAAAAATACTAAAAAAGAATTTAAAAAATGCAACATCGACTTTATAGTATAATAATTTACAGACTATTATTTAATTTTTTAACTATTTTTTATAAAATTTTTATTTACAGATTTTGTTTATAATTTTTGTATTTTTTAGATTATAATGTTGTTTCGATAATTTTTTAAGATTTTAAGATAGGGATTTATATGAAGGCTTGTGAGAGATTGTTATTAAAGATAGAATCTCCTGAAAAATTTGTAGAAGAGTTTAAAAGGATTTTACTTGAAATGGGTCTAACTTTGAAGGAGTTTTCTGAGATTTCTGGAATACCATACAGCACATTATATAAAATAGTTCAGGGAAAAGATTTTAGAGTTTCAACCCTTGTAAAAATTTTAAAAACTATAAGATCCTTTGAGAAAGAGGAAGATACTAATATTATAGCAATCATTGCAGCGAGACCTGCATTAAATAGAATTACTACAAGAAAAATTGAAATTAATGGAAAAAGCTATTTATTAAAAGAGTATCCAGCAGGTTCTTTAGAAGAGTGCATCGTTGCCGCAGTTAGGGCAGAGAGAGAAGGAGTTAAAGGGATAGTATGTGCCCCTATCGTTAGTGCTACAATTGAAAAAATTGTTAATATCCCTGTTGCAGTTATAATCCCAGAAAAAGATGCATTTATGAATGCATTGGAAATTATTGTAAAAAAAATAAATGAATAAATATTTTTAATTATTCCTTATTTTTTATATACTGAATTATTTTTTCTAAAAGTTTATCAGATATATTAATATCTGAAACAATAGATAAACCTCTCCAAGATGGTGTAGAATTAACCTCCAATATTTTTAAACCTTCTTCTGACTCTATTAAATCAACTCCTGCATAAAATAAACCTATAGCATCTTTTGCTTTTAATGCTAAATCTTCAATTTCTTCAGTTATTTTACATTTTTCTATCTTAGCCCCTTGCGAAACATTATTTTTCCAATTTTCTCCACCAATTCTATACATAGCACTTACAACTTCATCATCTATAACAAAAACTCTTATATCTCTATAATATTTTCCAACAGGCTCTATAAATTCTTGAATATAGAATGTTTTGTATTTTTTCTGAAATTCATTTAACATCTGTATTTTAGTTATTATAGGCATATCTTTTTTAATTCTAATAATTCCCTCTCCTCCACATCCAAATATTGGCTTTATAACTACATCCTTAAAGGTTTCTATCCAATGTAACGCCTCAGTAATATTCTCTGTAACAACAGTTTTTGGTTGAGGAAGATTTTTTAACTCTAAATACATTGATGTTAAAAATTTATTTGAGGCAATATCTATACTATTAGGAGGATTAATAACAGGAACATATTTATTTAAATATTTTAAAACATCAAATCTAAAAAAACTGTCCCAACCAAGATTTCTAACAAAGAAAACATCAAAAGTATTTAACAATGTTCTATAATACTTTAAATTAAAATTTAGGTTAAACCCTGCCACTATATTTTTGGGATTTATAACTCTATAATCTACTTCAAACTTATTACAAGATTTTATTAAATCATTAACAATATTATCTCTATCTAAACTAATAATACCAAGTTTCACATTATCCCTCCTAAGATTAACAGTATAAAAATAAACAATAACATAAGTTTAAGTATTAGTTATAATTAAAGTTTTTATTAAACATTAGAATAATGAAATAATAAGATTCAATTTATAGTTATGGTGAATGAGATGGAGAAAAAAACATTGTCACTTTGTCCTGTATGTTTAAAAAGGATTCCAGCAATAATTATTGAAGAAGATGGAAAAATTATTATAAAGAAAACATGTCCAGAGCATGGTGAATTTAAAGATGTCTATTGGGGAGATGCTGAATTATATAAAAAATTTGAAAAATACGAATTTATAAACAAAGTTATAGTGACCAATACAGAAATAAAAAATGGCTGTCCATTTGATTGTGGATTATGTCCAAATCACAAATCAACGACTATATTGGCTAATATAGATGTAACTAATAGATGTAATCTAAACTGTCCAATATGTTTTGCCAACGCCAATAAATCAGGAAAGGTTTATGAGCCATCATTTGAAGATATAAAGAGAATGATGATAAATTTAAGAAATGAAATTCCACCAACACCGGCAATTCAATTTGCAGGGGGAGAGCCAACTGTTAGACATGATTTACCAGATTTAATAAAAACAGCAAGAGAATTAGGATTCTTACATATTCAATTGGCAACGAATGGAATAAAATTGAAAAATATAAATTACCTTAAAAAATTAAAAGAATCTGGTTTATCCACCATTTATTTACAGTTTGATGGAATTTCTGAAAAACCTTACTTAGTTGCAAGAGGTAGAAACTTACTACCTTTAAAACAAAAAGTTATTGAGAATTGTAGAAAAGTAGGTTTTGATAGTGTTGTTTTGGTTCCTACATTAGTTAGAGGAGTTAATAATAATGAGGTTGGAGGAATTATAAAATATGCTGCTAAAAATGTTGATATAGTTAGAGGAGTTAATTTCCAACCAGTTTCATTTACTGGAAGAGTTGATGAAAAGACGAGGTTAGAGGGAAGAATTACAATTCCTGACTTTATAAAGTTAGTTGAAGAACAAACTGATGGAGAAATTTGTGTAGATGATTTTTATCCAGTTCCATCTGTTGCTCCAATTTCTGTGTTAGTTGAAAAACTAACCAACGATAAAAAGCCAGTATTAAGTGCTCATCAACACTGTGGAACATCAACCTATGTTTTTGTTGATGAAGATGGAAAATTAATTCCATTACCAAGATTTATAGATGTTGAAGGATTCTTAGAATTAGTTAAGGAAAAGATTGATGAAATTACTGATTCAAAAATACATAACGCCAAAGTTTTAGGAGAAATTGCTTTAAAATTACCATCTTTAATTGATTTGAGTAAGGCACCAAAGTCAATAAATATAAAAACAATAATTGAGTTAATTATAGGTGTTTTAAAAAGTGATTATAACGCATTGGCTAAATTACATTATCATATGCTAATGATAAGTTGTATGCACTTTATGGATCCATATAACTTCGATATAAGGAGAGTTAATAGATGTTGTATCCATTATGCAACGCCAGACAATAGAATAATTCCATTCTGTTCCTATAATACAATATATAGACCAAAAATTGAAGATAAATTTTCAATTCCTTTAAAAGAATGGAAGAAAATGCATAAAATGGGAAATTATGGAGATGAAGAAGATTATTAAAGAAAGTAAAGAAGGAATCTTAATTGACATAGATGTTCAAGCAGGATCTAAAAAAAATGAAATTACTGGAATAAATGAATGGAGAAAAAGGTTAAATGTAAAAATAAAAGCTCCTGCAATTGAGGGAAAAGCAAATAAGGAGATAATCAAATTCTTTAAAGATATCTTTAAAAAAGATGTTGAAATTGTCTCTGGCAAGTTAAATCCTCAAAAAACTATATTAATTAGAGACATTAAAAAAGATGAAGTTATTAAAAAATTAGAAGAGTTGTTATAATTTTATTTTTATAAATTTTTATAACCTGGTAATATTTCTTTAAGATTTTTATAAACATTTTCATTTACGACTTCATATAAACTGTTTCCATAGGAATCCATTGCCACAATTAACGGACCAAAGTTATTAACTTCTAACTCCCAAACAGCTTCTGGCATTCCTAACTCTTCTAAGAAATATACATTATTAACTTTTTTAACTGAATTAGCCAACAGAGCGGCACATCCTCCCGGAGCGGCTAAATATACTGTTCCAAATTTCTTAAAATCTCTTAATAACTCTTTTTTCATTCCACCTTTCCCTATAATAGCAGAGATATTGGTTAATCTTATAAATTCTCCCTCTAAGTTATTCATTCTTGCAGATGTAGTAGGCCCTATAGAGATACACTTCCAAGAATCATTTATTTTTTTCATTATTGGACCAGCGTGATATATTATTGCCTCATTTAAATCAAAAGGAAGTTTTTCATTATTTTTTATCATTTTAATAATTTTTAGATGTGCCTCATCTCTTGCAGTATATATTTTTCCATTCAAATATACTATATCTCCTACTTTTAACTTTTTAACATCCTTTTTTGATAACCCATTAAATATATATTCCAAAATTTTCACCTCACATAATTGTTTTTAATTTTATAATTAATTTTTACCATAATTTATTTATAATTAATTTATTGTAAAAACTAAAATCAAAGATCTTTTTGGTGGTAAATATGATATGTATAATAATGGGTAGTGAAAGTGACTTAAAAATTGCTGAAAAGGCTGTAAATGTTTTAAAAGAATTTAATGTAGAGTTTGAGGTTAGGGTGGCATCTGCTCATAGAACTCCTGAGTTAGTTGAAGAAATTGTGAAAAATTCAAAGGCAGATGTTTTCATAGCAATAGCTGGATTAGCCGCCCACTTACCAGGAGTTATAGCAAGTTTAACAACAAAACCAGTTATTGCCGTTCCAGTAGATGCTAAATTAAATGGTTTAGATGCTTTATTAAGTTCAGTTCAAATGCCTCCTGGAATTCCTGTTGCAAGTGTAGGAATTGATAGAGGAGAAAATGCAGCTATTTTAGCCTTAGAAATTTTATCTTTAAAAGATGAAAATATTGCGAAAAAATTAAAAGAGTATAGAGAAAATATGAAGAAAAAAGTTTATAAATCAGATGAAAAAGTTAGAGAAATGTTTAAATAATCAAACCATTAAATTTTTATTTTACTACATTTTATTAAGATTGTTAAAATCTTAAAGAGGGATTAAATATGCAGAAAGTTAATCCCACAAGAATGGAACTATTAAAATTAAAAAATAAAATAAAATTAGCAGAGAAAGGACATAAGCTATTAAAACAGAAAAGAGACGCTTTAATTATGGAGTTTTTTCAAATAATTGAGCAAGCATCAGATTTAAGAAATAAAGTTGAAGAAAAATTGGCAGAGGCTTATAAAGATTTAATAATGGCTCAAACAGTTATGGGAACATTGGCAGTTAAAGAGGCATCATTTGCCGCAAAGAATGATAAATTAGAGGTTGATATGGATACAAAGAATATAATGGGAGTTACTGTTCCTACTTTTGAAATATACAATGTTAGAAGAAAAGTTGGAGAAAGGGGATATTCACCTTATGGCGTTAGCTCAAAATTGGATGAAGCGGCAAAGAAATTTGAAGAATCTTTGGAATTAATTACTGAATTAGCAGAAATAGAAACATCAATTAAGTTGTTAGCAGAAGAAATTATTACAACAAAGAGAAGAGTTAATGCTTTGGAGTATGTTATAATTCCAAGATTAAAAGAATTGAAGAAATATATATCTATGAGATTGGATGAAATAGAAAGAGAGAACTTCTTCAGATTGAAATTAATTAAATCGAGAATTGAGAAAAGAGAAGCAGAAGGAGAGGCAGTATAAATGAATTAAAAACTAAATAATTAATAATAATTTTCTTATTTTTGGTGGTGTTTATGGTATTTAGAATACTTGGAAGGATAACTGAAATAGAGAAGGAAATTAGAGAAGAAGAATTAAAATATGATTTAATAATTAAAAATGAAGCAAAAATTGGGCCAATAGTTGCAGATGAAGATAAAAAGTTTAAGCAAGGAGATGTAAAACCAATAAGAATTAAAAAAATTAAAGTGCCACCAATGTCTCTTCTTTTAATTTGTCCTTATGCAAGGCATAGAGTAGGACATGTTCTTGCAGTAGGGGAAGAGATACCAATGCCTATTGAATGTGAAAGAGAGTTAGATATGGCTACCTTTGTTAGTGGAATAGATGGAGAAGTGAAGAAAGGAGATTTAATTGGAATGTTGGTTATGATTGCTACTAAAAAGAAGGAAGAGTAAATATAAACAACATCTAATTTTTTTATTTTATTAATTTTTTTAAGCTATTTTTTCAAAAATAAAACTTATACTATGCTAATATTGTAAAATATTAGTCCAGGTAGATAATTATGAAATTCTTCGATAGAGAAAAGGAGATTAATAAAATCATATCCATTATAGCGGGAGAACCTAATTTTATTTACTTTGTATATGGTCCTATAAATAGTGGTAAAACTGCCTTAATTAATGAGGTAATTAACAATAGATTGAATAGAAATAAGTATGTTGTCTTTTATATAAACCTTAGAGGGATTTTTATCTCTAAATATGAGGACTTTATAGAGGTTTTGTTTGAAGAATATAGTGAAGATAAAAAACCATTAGATATTATTAAGGGGCTAATTAAAGACATTCCAGTAGTAAGTGGAATTCCAATACCTAAAAATACATTAGATGAGTTATTAGATAAAAAAAGCCCTAAAAATGTTTTTAAATATATTACTAATATTTTGTTAGAGTTAAAAAATCAGGGGAAACAGCCAATTTTAATTATTGATGAACTACAAAAAATTGACGATATGAAAATTAATGGATTTTTAATTTATGAATTATTTAATTACTTTATTAATTTAACTAAAGAATTACATCTTTGCCATGTTTTCTGTTTAAGTTCCGATAGTTTGTTTATTGAGAAAGTTTATAATGAGGCTATGCTTGACGGTAGGGCTAAGTATGTATTAGTAGATGATTTTAATAAGGAAAATGCTCTAAAATTTATGGACTTCTTAGCTAAGGAAATATTAAATAAGAATCTATCAAATGAAGAAAAAGAACTAATTTATTCTTATGTTGGTGGAAAACCTTCTGATATTTATAGTGTAATTGATGAGATGAGATATGGAGAATTAGATAATATACTAAATGAAATGTTAAAAATAGAAATTTCAAAGTTAAAATACTTTTTAGAAGATGTAAAAGAGGATAATGAAGAATTTTATAAAGAAGTTGTTAATTATCTAAGTTTATTTAAAGAAAATTACATAATCGAAGATATTAAAATACCTAAAAAAATTAGAGAGTTTTTAATTAAAAAGAATATTTTATTCTTAAATCCAATTGAAGGAACTTTAAAGCCACAGAGTTTTTTAGTTTGGAATGCTATAAAGAGAGTTTTATAATTTATTAAAATTAAAATAAACCTTAACTTTTTGTGATTACTATGGATTCAATAGAATTAATTGAAATACTCTCTAAAAAAATAAACAAAAATGCAGTAGTAACTGAAATATCTAAGGATAGGGATCCTTTTAAAGTTTTAATCTCAACAATAATAAGTGCCAGAACGAAGGATGAAGTAACTGAAGAAGTTTCAAAAAGATTATTTAATGTTGTTAAGAATGTCGATGATTTATTAAAGATTGATGAAGAAGAACTATCTAAATTAATATATCCAGCGGGTTTTTATAAAAATAAGGCAAAAAATTTAAAAAAATTGGCAATAATTTTAAAAGAAAATTATAATGGAAAAGTTCCAGACTCATTGGAAGATCTATTAAAATTACCGGGAGTTGGTAGAAAAACAGCCAATTTAGTCATAACTTTGGCATTTGATAAGGATGGAATTTGCGTTGATACTCATGTCCATAGAATTTGTAATAGATGGGGAATTGTTGATACTGAAACTCCTGAAGAAACTGAGTTTGAATTAAGGAAAAAACTTCCTAAAAAATATTGGAAAATAATTAACAACTTGTTAGTAGTTTTTGGTAGAGAAATATGTTCTCCAAAACCAAAATGTGATAAATGTTTTGAAGAGATTAGATTAAAATGCCCTTATTACAAAAAAATTAAGGTTTTTGAAAATATTTTAAAAAAATTTGATTTTAAAAAGGTATCTAAAAATAAAATTCCTAATGAAAAAGGGACTTATATTTTAAAGATTAAACTAAAAGAAGGTAAAAAAATAAAGTTTGGTAAGAAAGAGGAGTTCTTTAAAAAAGGAATTTATTTTTATGTTGGCTCTGCCTATGGAAATTCAATAAACTTAAAAAACAGAATAGAGAGACATTTAAAAGATGACAAAAAAATGCACTGGCACATAGATTATTTATTAAAATACGGTAAAGTTGAGGAAATCTTTATAACAAACAAAAGAGTTGAGTGCGAAGTGGCAAATGAGTTTATAAAGGAATTCGACTATATAGAAAGATTTGGATGTTCTGACTGCAACTGTAAGAGTCACCTATTTTATATGAAGCCATAGATTATTTAAATCTCTCTTTTCCACCAATATTTTTAATGATATTTAAAAATTCTTTTTCTATATCTTTTAACTCAGCTTTTTTACTATATCCATAAATTCTAAATGTGATACTTTTATATCCTTCCTCAATTTTATCTCCTTCATAAACGTCAATTATTTCAACATCAAAAAGTTTTTTAAGTAAATTTAAAATAACATTTTCATCAACAGATTTTTTAAATAAAACAGATATATCTGAATATTTTCTCTCAAAAAATTTTTTCTTTAAGTTCTTTAATTCTTCTCCAGAAAATACTTCAACTCTTAATATATTGAACTTCAATTCTTTTCCATTTTTTTCTAATATTAAATAATCATCTTCAATATTTTTTAAAATTCCAAAATGGATATTATTTGAATTTAGATTTTTTACAGCAATTTCTTTTCCTATTAACTTATTTAATTTTTCAATTTCTGATGATAAAGCAAATACTGCCTTGTCAGAGTAATAAGCCCCTCTCTTTGCCTCACTACCGAAGTGCTTAGCCGCCTCTTTCATTATTTTTACAAAACCTTCTCTATCTTTATTTGCAACGATTTTACTAATTTCCATACATTGATTTATAAAAGCTTTGTGAATTTCCTGTATTCTTGGATTGAACATTTGAATGTCAGCATATAAATAAGGATTTTGTCCTATAATCCTTCCAATAATTGAAATCATCAACTCATAAATTGGAGAGGCAAATTTTCTCGATTCTTTTATATCAACATTCAACTCTTTTAGAGTAGATCCTAAAGATATAAATGCGAAGTGCGTTAAACCTTGGACAATTCCCATAATTCTGTCGTGTTTTTCAGCTGGAATGACAATAACCTTAGCCCCTTCTTTAACTAAAAAATTATAAACTTTTTCAAACCATTCGCTCTTTTTATGCTTTTCAGTTGGTGTTAGAATAACAACCTGCCTTAATAAAGATGGAGTAGATGGACCAAACATAGGGTGTGTTGGAATAACAGTAACTCCTTCTTTAACATATTTTTCCATAGTTTTTGTAGGAATTTCTTTAATAGATGTTATATCCATTAATAAGCAACCTTCTCTTACATGAGGAGCTACTTCTTTAATAACTCTTTCAGTAACAGTTATTGGAACTGCAATTATAACAATATCCCCTTTTTTAGCCGCCTCTACATTGTTGTTTGTAAATTTAACATTTAACTCTTTTTCAACATTTTTTCCTTTTTCTACATCTCTTCCTGTAACTATAATGTTAAAACCCTTATTTTTTAAATATTTAGCAAACCATTTTCCCAAACCGTCAGTTCCCCCAATTATTGAAATAGTTAAATCTTTTTTGTCTTTTATATTTTCCATAATTTTCACCTTAGGACATTTAATAAGACATAGTTAAATAGAAAACCCAATAATGTTCCTACTAAAACTTGGGAATATGTGTGCTTTTTTAGATAAATCCTTGCATATATTGTAATAATTAAAAGAAAAATATATATTACAAATAAAAAAACATTGCCTGTAAATTTATAAATTAAATAACTCATTGCTGAAAGTCCATAACAGTGCATACTAATCTTCCAAAATTTTGTAATTATTAGAATTAATAAAACATTCCCCAAAAAAATAAAATTAAAAATATTGTGCCAAAATAATGATAATAAGAATATATATAAAGTTGTAATAGTTAAAGGGACTATTCTATTGTTTTTATTGTATATATCCCAACTTTCTTTTTTTATTTTTGCCCAGATTACCCAAAAAACTATTGGTATGCCATAAAATAAAGTTAAATAAAGATTAAAATTAGATATTACTAAAAATCCATATAATAAAAATAATAAATATAGTAGTGATATTATTTGAAAAAATTCTTTAATATTCACAACTCTCACCAGAACATCATATAAATTATGTAACATATTAGTGGAATTCCCACAACTGCCCAAATTAATGGATTCCATCTTAATACTTTTTCACCGTCAAATGGTGGAATTGAGAGCATGTTAAATCCTGCTAAAAATAAGTTAACCATAAAACCGTATTTCCCTATAAACCATAATAGATAATTTGACTTAAAAATTATTGATATTATTAAAAATATAAATGCTAAGGCAACATTTGTTAAAGGTCCAGCCAATGCAATTTTTCCATTTTCTTCAACTGTTAAATAATCTTTATAAATATAAACTGCTCCGGGGGCTATGAATGTAAAACCCAATGCAATTTTTAATATTAACGCCAATGCTAAACCTTCATACCATGCTCTAAATTCACTCCATGCTCCATACTTTCTTGCAACTGTTCTATGCATTAATTCGTGGAATATAAATCCACTACCAACGGCTATTAAACTAACTATAAAAATATACAACGAGAGAAAAGGATAAGAGAAAATAATTGCTATTGCAATGACTGATGCAGTTAAATCAATAATCTCTCTTTTTGAGAATTTAAAGATATTATACATCTTTTCACCACATAATTTTTATTTTAAATTTTAAATGAAGTCATTTATATTCTTATACTTTTTATGTAAGTATAAACCAAAAATAATTCCAGTTATTAATCCAGTTAAATGAGTAATATGTGCTATTCCAGTTTTCATAGAATATGGTAGAAGAATTAAATCTATAAGTGCAAATAATACAACAGCAATTCTAATACTAACTGGTATTGGTAGAGGAAAGACAACAACTCTTAAATTTGGAGCAATAACTGCTAAAGTACCTAAGATTCCAAATATGGCTCCTGAGGCACCAACAGAAGGAATAAAATTTCCAGTTATATATGCATAGACAATATAAGATAGATTTCCTAAAATTCCAGACAATAAAAAAATTAAAAGATATTTTTTTGAGCCTATTATTCTCTCTAAGTATGTTCCAAATAAAAACAATACAAACATATTTATCAATAAGTGAGTGATATTCGCATGCATAAAAATACTCGTAATTATTTGCCAAGGCATATATATAACAAGATTTGGCCATAAGGCAAAATAATAATATAGTTGGGGAACAAAAAAACTAATAACAAACATTAAAATGCAAATTCCAACTAATAAAAAATTAATCATTTTTTCCCTCAATAGAATTTTTAATAATTAGTTTAATTAAACCTTTATAAAAAGGTGATGCTTTTGGATATAGATATCTCTGGATTAATTCCAAAACACATGGAAAATAGAGGAAAATTAACTTTAAAGGAAAATTTAAAAATTATTGAAAATATTTTAGAGCAAAGAAAAGTTCCTGAAAGAGGAATAAGTGAGGAGCATATAAAATTTTTATTAAGAATTTTATCTTTTATGGATACAGATAAAGATCCGAATGTTATACAAATTGGTGAGAGAGAGGCGAGAGTTTATACCAAACTACAAAGAGAGAGTGTTTTTGACTTCTGCCATGGGGTTGGGAGAAGTGGAAATTTAATAGATCCTCAGCCAAAAGCTCCTGGAGCAAGTGTAATGTATAAATTAACTAACAAATTATTAGAGAGTTTTTTAAAAAGTTTAGGATTGAATGTTAAAGCAATAGCCACGCCAGTTGCTACTGGTATGAGTATATCATTATCATTATCTGCATCAAGAAAAAAATATAATTCTAATGTTGTTATCTATCCATATGCCGCTCACAAAAGCCCAATAAAGGCAACTTCATTTATAGGTATGAGAATGAGATTAGTTGAGACAGTTTTAGATGGAGATAGCGTTAAAGTTGAAGTATCAGATATAGAAGATGCTGTAAGAAAAGAGATTAAAAATAAAAATAACCCAGTAGTTTTAAGCACTTTAACTTTTTTCCCACCAAGAGAAAGTGACGATATTGAAGAAATTGCAAAAATTTGCCAAGACTATAATATTCCACATATTATAAATGGTGCTTATGCAATTCAAAATTTTTATTACATAGATAAAATAAGAAAAGCCTTAAGGTATAGAGTTGATGCAATTATTAGTTCATCAGACAAAAATTTATTTACTCCAATTGGTGGGGGAATAGTTTATACAAAGGACGAGAGTTTTTTAAAAGAAATCTCTTTAACATATCCTGGAAGAGCCTCAGCAAATCCAATTGTAAATATTTTAATATCTCTCTTAGCAATAGGAACTAAAAACTATATAGATTTAATGAAAGAACAGAAAGAGTGTAAAAAGTTATTGGATGAATTATTAAATGATTTGGCTAATAAAAAAGGAGAAAAGGTTTTAAATGTAAAAAATCCAATTTCTTCGTGCATAACTACAAAAAAAGATCCTTTAAATGTTGCAGGTAAATTGTATAATTTGAGAGTAACTGGGCCAAGAGGAGTTAGAAAGAATGATAAATTTGGAACATGCTATTTGGGAGAGTATCCTTATGATTATATAGTAGTAAATTCAGCTATTGGAGTTAAAAAAGAGGATATCTATAACGTTATTGAAAAGTTGAGTAAGGTTATTTAATAAATAAAGATAAAATTATAAATAATGATAAAAACTAAAATAAAAACAAAATAAAGACAAACAAATAAGGATAAACAATAACAACAAAGTAAAACCGTAAAGTAAAACATTTTAAACTGTGGGAGGTCGTGCTGTATCGTGATCATCTTCATCGAGCAAGGGCTCTCTCCCACGACTCGCCCAGACCTCCCTTTATCTGTTCCCCCAACTTCGAACCCTCTATCATCGCAACCTCTTATAGATGTGCTCCATTTGGGTCGGTTCGTTGGGGGTAAATATATATCTAAAATTTGTTATATAAAATTTAGCATTTATAACAATAATAAAAGGTGAGAATGTGAAGTATGTAGTAGGACACAAAAATCCAGATACTGACAGTATAGCATCAGCTATTGTTTTATCTTATTTCTTAGATTGTTATCCTGCAAGACAAGGAGATATAAATCCAGAGACAGAGTTTGTTTTGAGAAAATTTGGAGTTATGGAGCCAGAGTTGATAACATCTGCCAAAGGAAAAGAAATAATTTTAGTTGACCACTCAGAAAAGAGTCAAAGTTTTGATGACTTAGAGGAAGGGAAATTAATAGGAATTATAGATCATCACAAAGTAGGTTTAACCACTACTGAGCCAATTTTATACTATGCTAAGCCAGTTGGCTCAACAGCAACTGTTATTGCAGAACTTTATTTCAAAGATGCAATAGATTTAATAGGAGGTAAGAAAAAAGAATTAAAGCCAGATTTAGCAGGTTTGTTGTTAAGTGCAATAATATCAGATACAGTTTTATTTAAATCACCAACAACAACAGAATTAGATAAAGAGATGGCTAAAAAATTAGCTAAGATTGTTGGAATAAGCAACATCGAAGAATTTGGAATGGAAATTTTAAAGGCAAAGTCTGTTGTTGGTAAATTGAAACCAGAAGAAATTATTAATATGGACTTTAAGAATTTTGATTTCAATGGAAAGAAGGTTGGAATTGGACAAGTAGAAGTTATAGATGTCAGTGAGGTTGAGAGTAAAAAAGAAGATATATATAAATTATTAGAGGAGAAGTTGAAAAATGAGGGCTATGATTTGATTGTCTTTTTGATAACTGATATTATGAAAGAAGGTAGTGAGGCATTAGTTGTTGGTAATAAGGAGATGTTTGAGAAAGCATTTAATGTTAAATTAGAAGGAAACAGTGTATTCTTAGAAGGAGTTATGTCAAGAAAGAAACAGGTTGTTCCTCCATTAGAAAAAGCATACAACGAGTAAAATTATATTATAAATTTTAATTTTTTGTTTTAATTAGCAAAAAGGGATATATATGCACTATTCCATAATAAAACCAAAATGCAAAAAAGAAGTTATTGAGATAGATAAAGGTTCATTAAAGACAAAAAGAAAGTTTGCATTTTTGTTAGAAATAGGGGATAAAATATTAAAAAATAAAGAATTTTGGGCTAATGAAGATGTTGAAGTTGTAGAAGATTACTCTTTTACAAATTCTAAAAGACCTAAGGAAAAAATTGAAATTTATACAATAGAAAATATAGAGAGGGAATAATATGGATTTAGAAGGAAAATGTTGCTTAATTCATACAGTTGGTGGAATTATTTTTGGATATTTTGCTAATTATGTATATACAGCAGGTTTGGGAATATTTAGTGGTATAACAACTTTAATATTTTTATTTATTGGATCTGTGATTTTTGGACACATTTCTGCTAAATTATTTGGTAGTGAAAGTTTAACTCAAAAACAGTGGCTTGGCTGTGGAGTTCTACCATTTTTTTTAGTGGCAATTATTGTCTGGATATTGAAGTTTAACGGCTTAATTTAAAATAAAAATTAGATGGTGGAAAATATGGCATTAAAAATGGAAAAATCAAAGGAATTATTTGAAGAGGCAAAAAAATACTTAGTAGGGGGAGTTAATAGTCCAGTTAGATACTTTAAGCCATATCCATTTTTTGTTGAGAGAGCTAAAGATTGTTATTTATTTGATGTTGATGGAAATAAATATATTGATTACTGTTTAGCTTATGGTCCTATGGTTTTAGGTCATGCAAATGAAAAGATTATTAAGGCTGTAAAAGAGCAACTTGAATTAGGAACAGCATATGGATGTCCAACAGAGAAAGAGATAATTTTGGCTAAGGAAGTTGTTAAAAGAGTACCTTGTGCAGAGATGGTGAGATTTGTCAATTCTGGAACAGAGGCAACGATGTCAGCAATAAGATTGGCAAGAGGAGTTACTGGAAGAAAAAAGATTATTAAATTTGATGGAGCCTATCATGGAGCTCATGACTATGTTTTAGTTAAAAGTGGTAGTGGAGCATTAACCCATGGACATCCAAACTCTCCTGGAATTCCAGAGGAAACAACAAAAAACACTATATTAGTGCCTTTCAATGATGAAGATGCTGTAAAAAAAGCAATAAATGAAAATAAAGATGAGATTGCCTGTATTATAGTTGAGCCAGTAATGGGGAATGTTGGATGTATCTTACCAAAAGAAGGTTATTTAAAATTTTTAAGAGAAATAACTGAGGAAAATAATATTTTATTAATATTTGATGAAGTTATAACTGGATTTAGATTAGCAAAAGGAGGGGCTCAGGAATATTTTGGGGTAGTTCCAGATATTGCTACTTTGGGTAAGATATTAGGGGGAGGGTTTCCAATTGGTGCTATTGTTGGGAAAAAGGAGATTATGGAGCAGTTTTCTCCATTAGGTCCAATATATCAGGCAGGAACATTTAATGGAAATCCAGTATCAATAACTGCTGGAATTGAAACTCTTAAACAATTAGATGATAAATTTTATAAAGAAACATCAAGAACTGCTAAAATATTGGCAGACACTTTAAGAGAGTTATCTGATAAATATAATATTAAATCTAAGGTTTATAATATTGCATCAATGTTTCAAATATATTTCAACGATAAAGAAGTAATAAATTACGAAATTGCTAAGATGAGTGATGTTGAGAAATATATGAAATATTTCTGGGAGTTATTAGAGAGGGGAGTTTTTGTTCCTCCATCACAATTTGAATGTTGCTTTACTTCAATAAAGCACAATGATGAAGTTGTTGATAAGACAATAAAGGCAATGGAAGATGTGTTTAAAGAATTACAATAAGAAAACTTTATAATTTCTTTTTAATCTCCCTTGCTATTACCTTACTCAATATCGGTGGAACACTTTCACCAATTTGATTGTATTGAACTTCTTTTCCTCCAAAAAATATAAAATTATCAGGATAACTCATTAATCTTGCTTGTTCTCTTACAGTTAATAATCTATCTTCATAGGGATGGATAAATCTACTTCTACCTTTAACAGTTGGAGCTAACTTATGAGGATGGAGACGATACCAATTAAACATTAGTTTTTTCTTTCCTCTATATCTATATAATGCCTCTCCCCACTTTAATTTTGATATCATTTCTACTTTTTCCTTAGAAAGTTTTTTAATCTCATGGTTTTTAGCATCTTTTGGAATATCTTTTAAAGCCTCTTCCACAACAACGATTTTATCAACTTTCTTTGGTTTTAATTTTATATTTGAAATAAACATCCTCGCTCTTTTAGATGGATTTCCATAATCTTCCGCTCTTAATATATTAAAATAAACCTTATGCCCTATATCTCCAAACAACTTTTTTAATTCATCTTTAATTTCTTTAATTTGTGGCACATTTTCCATAACAAATACTAAATCCTCATTTTTTTGTGTAAAGTAATCTACATAATTTATATAGTATAAAACTAACCTGCCAATTTTGTCTTTATACAATCTATCTAATGGATTGTCTTTAATTAGTTTATTTGCCTTTGTAAATGGCTCACATGGAGGAGAGCCGATAATGACATCAACTTTTTCATTTTTTATAAATTCATCAAATGCTTTTGGAGGAATTCTCTTTATATCCTCCATCCACACTGGAGCTTTGATATTGTATAGATAAGTTTTTACAACAGGCTTAAAGTTCTCTATAGCTCCTAATATTCTGAAATTTTCATCTAAAAAACCTTTTGAAAATCCTCCACAGCCAGAGAATAAATCAATAACATTTATAGTGTCCATAATATCACCACTTTGAAAAAAATTATATCAAAAAATTAAAATCTAAATCTTAAAATAATAAAAATAGGATTCTTATTGTTTATTTTTAACGAATTCAATGACTTTCTTTTTAATCTCCTCTACATCTCCTTCATATTTTCCTTGAGCTAAATGCTCTCTTCCTCCTCCTTTAGCAATATATCTTATAAGCTCATTCATCTTTATATCAACATTTTCTCCTCTTTTGCATAGTATATTACCTTTATCATTTAATAATACAACTATGGCATTTTCAGTAGCTAAGTTATCAGCTATATTCAACATTTCCTTTGGATTTGCATCAACTTTTTCAACTAAAACTTTGTAATCTCCAACAGTTCCAAACTTATTCATTAATTCAAATTTTTTAAGTTCTCCTATCTTTTTCTCCAACTCCTCTATCTTCTTTCTTTGTTCTTTCCACTCTTCAAAGAATCTCTTTATTACCTTTGGCAATTCTTCAACAGGACATCTTAAAATTTCAGCACTCTCCTCTAAAGTATCTTCCATATCTTGGACTGCTTTTAAAGCACTTAAACCACTTGAATAAATCAACCTCTCTACACCATCTTGAACTCTTTCTGTCTTAATTATCTTTATAAAACCAACTTCTCCAGTGTTTTGGCAATGTGTTCCTCCACATGCTTGAACATCCACAATATTTCCATTTTCGTCTTCAATAATAACTATTCTCAAAACATTTCCTGGAACTACCCCTCCCTGATATATTTTAAATCCAAACTTCTCTTCAGCTTCATTTCTATCCATAATTATACTTTTTACATTGTAATTATTTAAAACAATTTCATTGGCTATTCTCTCAATCTCTTTTAATTCTTCTCTACTTATTCTCTTATAATGAGTTATATCTAATCTTGCTTTATCTACATCAACATCTGAACCTGCCTGCCAAACATGTTTCCCTAAAACTTTTTGTGCCGCTGCATTTATAATGTGTGTTGCAGTATGATGTCTCATTAAATTTAATCTTCTATCCCAATCAATAACTCCTCTAATGATATCTCCTTCTTTTAATTCATCATTTAAGTTTTCTATTTTATGATATACAATATCATTTTCTTTCTGCACATCGATAACTCTAAATTTCTTATCTCTTTTTATTATATATCCTGTATCTGCCTTCTGCCCTCCACCCTCTGGATAAAAGGCAGTTTTATCTAAGATTACATAATTACCAACAATTTTTAATATTTTTGCTTCAAACTCTTTCATTTTTGGATATTTGTAAAACAATAGTTCAGTTTTTTCAACATCAACTTCTGGCAATTTAACTTTTTCTTTAATTTCCTCTCTGTTTTCGTGTCTTTCAGCAACTATTGTATAAAAGTTATCTGGAATTTTAATATCTTTACCAAATGATTTAGCAACTTCCTTAACTATTTCAGGAGGTAATCCATGACTATCATATAATTCAATTAATGTATCTAAATCAATGTCTTTTTTACTCTTTAACAATCTCTCTACGATATTTTTTCCTCTCTTAATTGTTTGCCTATACTTTTTTTCTTCTATTTGTAGAATTTCCATAATATAATCTTCCATCTCTAATAATTCTGGATATAAATCTTTTAAATCTTCCAATTGCATTGCAACAATCTCAGTTATTGGTATTGAAAGGTTTAATCTATCCATATGTCTTAATGTTTTCCTTATAAGCATTCTAACTAAATATCCATCTTTAACATTTGAAGGGACTATTCCATCTCCTAACATAAATGTTAATGCCCTTGTATGGTCTGCTATTGCATAGATATCTTCATAAGGGGATATTAACTTGTCTAATTCATCAACTGGAATATTTACTTTATTAGACACTTCTTCTCTCAACTTTCTTAAATCTCCAACATCCTTAACATCCATCAAACCAGCAACTTCTGTAATTTTAGCTAAAATCTCCTTATCTATATTATTAATTCCAGCATCTTCCTTTAATTTATTAACAATATTCTTAAATATAGCATCATATATTGTTGGTTCTCCAGTTGAAGCCCAAACAAATCTCTCAATTCCATAACCAGTATCGACTATTTTTAATGGTATTTCTTTATAGCTATCTCCAACTTTTTCATACTGCATAAAAACTAATGTTGCTAATTCAACTCCATGTGTTATTACCTCATAGCACGGCCCAGCATTTCCTCCTCCTTCCCACCAACTCTCAATAAAAGTTATTGACTTTTCATCAATTCCTAATTTTTTAAA
Source organism: Methanocaldococcus sp. (assembly GCF_024490875.1). Classification (NCBI taxonomy): domain Archaea; kingdom Methanobacteriati; phylum Methanobacteriota; class Methanococci; order Methanococcales; family Methanocaldococcaceae; genus Methanocaldococcus; species Methanocaldococcus sp. The sequence continues at coordinate 941 of NZ_JACCLX010000041.1, read as the reverse complement.
GAAGTTAAAGCATAGTTCAACTGTTTCATCCTGCCAATATTTGAAATCATCCTCTCTATTAAAAGCGTGATGTCCTCCCATTGTAAAGCATGTTAAATGCCTTCCAGTTCTTCCAACATTATCTATATCGTTCAACCTAATACATGGCTGAGCTATAACTAAAGGATTAGCCTTTGGCTTAACTATCCCCTTAGTAACCCAAGGTTGAAATACTGCAATAGAGGCAATTGTTAATAAAATATCATCTCTCCATCTTCTTGCAGTTACAGGTGCTCTTTTTACTGGTTGATGTCCATGTTCTTTAAAAAAGTTTATAAATTCATTAACCATTTCTTTGTAAGTGTATGGCTTTTTAGTTATTGGCTTTCCTATAAAGGAATAGATATCACAAGGAGCGTCTCCACAAGTTTCTCTCTCCTCATCTAATGTCCAAAAATACTGCCCACATTTTTTACACTTCTTTCTTACAAATCCTAATTCATCAAATAATTTTACTTTGTAATTATGTTCCATCTTACTCACCTTCAAATTAGTTATAAACCTAAATTCTTATTATTAAGTGTATTTAATATTTTTATGGTGTTATAAATATACTTGGAATATTTAAAATTTATGCTTTTTGATATATCTTCCCTCGCTAAAAATTTTTATTTTTAATTTAGAGGAGTTTAATTTATTATTTTTTAATTTTAAGGAATTTTATCAAATTTCGAAGGGTCTTCTATTTTGATTAATTTGAGTATTTGATTTTATTAAATTATTGAGATTTTTGGAAGATTTTATTTAATTGTTTTTATCTTTAATTTTCCCCGATAGTTAGATTTAAATTAAAAATTTTAAGGATTTTTAAAGTAATAATTAAGAATAAAAAAATTTATATATAAGTTCGGAGGTATATAAATAACAAGGGTAATTGACCCTCCGAACTATAACCCCTATAT
>NZ_JACCLX010000040.1 GCF_024490875.1 Methanocaldococcus sp. | reverse complement strand
TTTTCATATAAGCATATTATCCACACTCGGGACTTAATAATATCAAATCGTAAAAAATAGAAAATTTTTATTATAATAATATTATAATTTTGACATTTTTCATATTGCTATAATATTTTTTTGATATTTTTCATATTTTATAATATTCAGAATCAAGATTTTCCCGAGGGCCGTTATTACTCTTAAAAAAGATGTGAATATAGAAATTTATAAATATTTTATATTATTAAAAAATTTAAATATTTTTATCCCCTTTGGGGCATGACTATATACCCATAGGGCTCCGCCCTATTGGGATACCCCCGATGCATTGCTTCTTAAAAGAAGCAATGCCTCTTTTTACCTTTCCCCTTTGGGGCGTGATTTTAGACAAACTTGTAATCTGCAGTAGAATCAAACAAATGAACATTTCCATCCCCTTTGGGGCATGATTTTAAACTTATATACTATGAAAATAACAGTAATAATCACACAACAAAGATTTCCATCCCCTTTGGGGCATGATTTTAAACAGGGCACGATTTGAAGAGATAAACTTTTAAAATTACCTTATTATTCTCCTTTATATAGGGGTTATAATTCGAAGGGTCAATTACCCTTGTTATTTATATACCTCCGAACTTTTATTTATACTTTTCTATTTTGGTTTATTGTCTTTAAAATCCTTAAAATTTTTAATTTAAATCTAACTATCGGGGAAAATTGAAGACAAAAATAAACTACAAAAATCTCCAAAAAATCCCAATAATTTAATAAAATTAAATATTCAAATTAATTAAAATAAAAGACCCTTCGAAATTTGATAAAATTCTTTAAAATTAAAAAATAACCAATTAAACTCCTCTAAATTAAAAAATAAGGATTTTTAGTGAGGGAGGTTATATTAAAAGCATAAATTTATTCCACATATCTTGCTCTTCTTTCAACTTCATCCATTAATTTTAATATATCTTTCCAATTTTTAATCACACTTTTATACCCTTCTATAAATTTGTTCCAAATTTCATCAAATTTCTTATAATGCGTTGATAATATTGCTTTTTTAAAGACAAGCAAATCAACAGCCTTATCTTCATCTAAATTAGAGATTTTACCTAATCCAAAATCAATAACATACAATATTTTTCCATCATATAAAAAGTTAGATGTTGTTAAATCGTTATGAATTACATTATTTTTATGAAGTTTACCTACAATTTTACCAATTTTATAGGCAATATTTAAATCATCTTCAATAATGTCCTTAGATAACTTTCCATCAATATAACTCATCATAATCTTTTTATTGTCTAAATCTACATCAAAAATATATGGAGCGGGAATTCCAAAATCTTTAATCATTGATATATATTTTGCCTCCTTTGAAGTTCTACCTTTTCTTACTTTCTCATCTAATCTTGAATCTCTATAACTTTTTTTAATCCTTTCTTTTATAATAACATCAAAATCTAAGTATTTATCTTTTTTAATATCTGCCTCAGCCCCCTTTCCAATTAAACCTTCTGGAATTTTTCTCTTTTTTCCTTTTATGTTTTTTATCCAATTAACTTCGACCATATCAGTTCTATAATTCGGAATTATTTTTGTTTCCTCTAAACTCATTCTCTTTCCATTCATATACATTAATAATCCGAGCCACGCTATCATCGCTCCATTATCCCCACAGTATTGCATTTCTGGAACATAGAAATCTACATTCTGCCCTTTACACATTTCTTTTAACATTTCTCTCAATCTATTATTTGCCGCTACTCCTCCAACAAGTAAAACTTCTCCTTTATTTGTATGAGCCAAAGCTCTTTCAGTAATTTCAGTAAGCATTGAAAAAGCATATTCTTGCAAAGAATAACAAATATCTTCCAATTTTTCTCCAGAGTCATAAGCCCTCATTGCGGCAGTTAACAAACCTGAAAATGCTATATCCATTCCTTTAACAGTATATGGCAAATCTATAAGTTTCTCTCCTTTTTTTGCTAACTCTTCAATATATGGTCCTCCTGGATGAGGTAAATTTACATATCTCGCAAATTGATCTAAACAGTTTCCTACGGCAATATCTAAAGTTTCTCCAAAAACTCTATATCTTTCTGAAACATATGCAATAACTTGAGTATTTCCACCACTAACATAAAGTGTTAGAGGATCTTCGGCATTAGTTGTTAATTTACCAATTTCTATATGACCTATACAGTGATTAACACCAATTATAGGTTTTTTTAAAGTTAAGGATAATGTTCTTGCAACTGTTGCAGTAACTCTTAAACTTGGTCCTAATCCAGGGCCTTGAGAGAATGCTATTAAGTCAATATCTTTTTTATCTACAACTTCAAAAGCCTCTTCAATTAACTTTGGAAATGTTTCAGCGTGGTGATCAGCCGCTTCTCTTGGATTAATTCCCTGTCTTGGAGGTTTATACATAATAGTTTTGTTAAATAATATTTCTCCCTTCGATGTAACAATTCCCACACCTGTTTTTTCAGCAGTTCCTTCCAATCCTAAGCAGATCATAATATCACATAAAATTTGTTAATTTATTTTTACTTTAGCATTTAAGAATACTGGCCCTCTAACATCTATAACTTTATTTTTACCCATAATTTGTTTTAAAGCTAAATCGTCTATTTTTAAGTTTATGTCACTCAAACTTCTAACTATTGGAACTCTAAATTTAAACTCATCTATATTAGTTAATAAAGATTCCTCAATCTTAGCAACTAATTTGTATATAATCCCATCTATATATCTTATTCCAGTAGAAACTCCTTCTTCCTTAGCTTTCTTTAAAATAGGGATGTATTCCTCTTTAATACCCTCAAATGTTGGTGGGATACCATATATATTACTATCATAGACATAAACTTCATTTAATACTGACGGCCCTAACAATCTTTTATTTACCTCATTTTCAAATATCTCCACATTAACAACTTTTTTCTCTCTATTAAAATCAAATTCTTTTTTAACTTCAATTGAGCAAGGACTCTCTTTATCTTTATTCTTTATACATATATCAATAAGTTCATTTGCAAAGTTGTATAATTCATCCAATATTGGAACTTTATCTATTTTTATCATTCCAGCTATTTCTCTATCACTTAAATTATATTCATAAAATTGAGGATACACCATATATCTAACATCTTCATATCCGTAAATTATCATTGCCAATCTCTCAACACCCAATCCAAGATTCATCACTGGAACATCTATATCATACTTAGCTAATGCTATTGGGGAATAAACACCAAATGTGGCTACTTCAATCCACTCATTTAGTTTTGGGTGGAAAGCATAAACCTCTGTTTGTGTCTCTGGAGTATAATACTTACTCTTTTTTTCATCAGGCTTAAATTTAAATTTAGTAAATCCAAATTGCTCCAATAAACCTTCGGCAACAACTTTACCGTCATCAACACTGACATCTTCACCAACAACTACACAAGATGCAGAGTGATAACTCATTAAATGACTTCTATCTTCTTTCTGCTCTCTTCTAAAGCATCTATCAATTGAGAAGAGTTTTAAAGGCAGTTTTCTCTTTTTTATCAAATAACTTAAAGTTATAAACCATCCAGAAGTCATATGACTTCTTAAAGTTAATGTAGATGCCTCTGGTTTTAAATCTTTAAATTCAGGAAATGCAGTTTCTAAAACCTTTAAACCCATCTCATTACTTACATTTAAAGCCTTTGCTATTTCAAAGACTAAATCATCTCCATCTATACTACCTTTTTTATATGAATGGAGAACCTCTCTCAATTTTTCTTTTTTCTCCTCATCTACCTTTATTCCCAAATTTTCTATAATCTCAACTTTATCATTTCCTAAACCAACATCAGGTCTTGGCAATCCACCTAAGTAGAAACATCTGTCTAAAACAGCCATTGCCTCTGGTCCAAACTGCTTATATATTTCAATTTCATCAACAATAATTGGATTAATTACTTCTTCAAATCCCATTCTTAAATATGCCTGTCTTAATCTCTCAATAGTTTCCATTACTGGATGGGGTTTTCCATAAATTGGCTTAATTCTTGGATATCTATAATCTATATGTTTTTCTTTAATTAATGTCTTTGTCTCTCTCCAAGATTTTTCAAAATCTTTTTCCGCTAATTCTAAAATCTTTTTTGTGTCAAATCTCATCTTATCATCCCTATCTTGATATTATACTTATAAAATATATAAAATAAAAAGATATATCTTATAATTTTAGTTTTTTTACCATTATCTTTTTAACGACATCATTTACAAACATCCAAATTGTTGCATATATCCATATAAATATTGCCCAACCCCATCCTATTGGTGTTACTAATATACCATAAACTGCAATTAAAGTTCCAATTATATTTGTTATCATAACACCCCAGAATAAAAATGGACTTGGATAAGGTTTTTTCCATAACCAATCTTTTGTTCTTGTGACAAATATTGTTGTATGACCTTCAATAATTAGTTTTAAAAACACAAATGTTTGAATAAATCCATATTCTCCTGGATACATTAGAGTTACAATATAGAATATTAGGAAAGAACTTAAAACTCCTGTTAATCCAAGGATTGTAGATATTGGAAGTATCTTTTTCATTTCCCATCTAACAGGTTTTTTTTGCTCAATTACATTATCGTAGGCTATTGCCAATATAGGAATGTCATTTAATAATGCTAATAAAACAACCATCAATGCAGTTATAGGATAGAAGTTAAATATTAATATTGATAAAGTTATAAAGAATAAAATCCTTATAGTTTCACATATTCTATATATAACATATGATTCCATCCTTTGAAATATTCTCCTTGCCTCAGTTATGGCATCTGCAATTACAGAAATCCCAGGAGCTAATAAAACAATATCAGATGCTGCTCTTGCGGCATCTGTTGCTCCTGCTACTGCAATTCCGCAATTTGCCTTCTTTAAAGCAGGAGCATCATTAACTCCGTCTCCAGTCATTCCAACAAAATGCTTCTTCTTTTGTAAAATTTCTACTATTTTATATTTATGCTCTGGATAAACTTCAGAAAATCCATCTGCCTCTTCAACCAATTTCTCTATTTCAGATTCTTTTTTCTTTTTCAAAAGTTCTGTCATTGAAACTATTTTATCTCCAATTCCAAGCATTTTAGCTATATTTCTTGCTATTGCTATATGATCCCCTGTAATCATTTTAACTATTACTCCCAATTTTTTAATACGAGATATGGCTTCAGGAGCATCCTCTCTTGGAGGGTCGTATAGTGGAATAATTCCCACGAACTCCCAACCTTTACCTCTATCAACAGATACTCCCAAAGATCTATATCCCTGCTCAGCCAATTTTTCAATTATTTTTAATATTTCCTCTTTTATCTTGCCAGTAAGTTTACATAATTCAACTATAACCTGTGGAGCCCCTTTTGAAACTTTTATTTCTTTTCCATCAATTGATACTGTTGCCTCTGTCCTTTTTATTACTGGATCAAAGGGAATAAATTTTAATAATTTGAATTTTTTTAATTTTTCAAGTAATCCTAATTTCTTCGCTTCATTTAATATTGCATTATCTATGGCATCGGCATCTTCAAAGTTTGATGCCAATGCTGCATAAAATATTACATCCTCTTTTTTGAAATTGTTAAATGGAATAACATCTCCACAAACTAACTGATTTTTAGTTAAAGTCCCTGTTTTATCAGAGCATAAGACATCTACACTCGCAAGTTCCTCTATGGAAACTAACTTTGTAACAACAGCCTGTTTTTTAGCGAGATTTAAAGCACCAATTGCCATAGTAATAGAAAGAACTGCTGGCATTGCGGCTGGGATAGAGGCAACAGCAAGTACTAAGGCAAATCTTAAAGTTTCCAATAAACTCTCATGTCTATAAACTGAAACAACAAAAATTATAGCAATTAAGATTATTGCCACTATAATTAGATAATTTCCTACACTGATTATCATTTTTTGGAAAGAACTGACAGTTTTAGCACTCTCTACTAATTTAACAGTTTTTCCAAAGTAAGTATTTATTCCAGTTGCCTTTACAACACCAATTGCCTCTCCTTTTTTTACTATTGAGCCTGAATATAACTCATCTCCAACATACTTAGTAACTGGTAGAGATTCCCCAGTTAATGCTGATTCATCTACTGTAACATAATCTCCTTTAACTATAATCATATCAGCAGGAACAATATCTCCAATTTTCACTCTAACTATATCTCCTGGAACAAGGAATTTTGCAAGTATCGTTTTCCAAACTCCATCTCTTAAAACCTTTGCCTTTAAAGCCATTTTCTGCTTTAATGTTTCAACAACATTTTCTGCCTTATGCTCTTCCCAAAATCCAACAACTCCATTAACTATAAGTAAGGATAATATTATAAAAAAATCTGTCCAATCTTTAACTAATGCTGATAGAATAGCTGCTATTTCTATCATCCAAGGAATAGGTCCCCAAAAGTAAGATAAAAATTTTATAATTGGATTTACCTTCTTTTCTTCAATTTCATTGTATCCATATATTTTTAGTCGTTTTTCTGCTTCTTCAGAAGATAATCCATGCTCTAATGAGGTATTAAAAGATTTTAAAATCTCTTCAATATTCTTTTTATTTTTCATGTCTTTATCTTCTTTTTCAATCTTATTTTTTTTATTAATATTATTGTTATTTGTCGTAGTATCACCATTTAAAATATAGAATTATAATGATAATTTAATAAATATATTTATAATTTCTTAATAATATATAACTTTGCATAATAGATAATTTTGAAGGGATATTATGGGAGTGCAGATTGGTGAATACATTCCTAAAAAAAATATAACATTAGAGAATTTAAGAGGTAAAAAAGTAGCAATTGATGGAATGAATGCAATATATCAATTTTTAAGTTCTATAAGATTAAAAGATGGCACCCCCTTGAAAAATAGGAAAGGGGAAATAACTTCTGCATACAATGGTGTTTTTTACAAAACTATTCATTTATTGGAAAATGATATAATCCCAATTTGGGTTTTTGATGGTGAGCCTCCAAAGTTAAAAGAGAAAACAAGAAAGATAAGGAAAGAAATGAAAGAAAAGGCTGAACTAAAATTGAAAGAGGCTGTAAAAAAAGAAGATGTTGAGGAAGTTTCTAAATATGCAAAAAGAGTTTGCTATTTAACTCCTAAAATAGTAGAGAATTGCAAATATTTATTAAAGTTAATGGGAATACCTTATGTTGAAGCTCCTTCAGAAGGTGAAGCACAGGCAAGTTATATGGCAAAAAAAGGAGATGTTTGGGCTGTTGTAAGTCAAGATTATGATTCCTTATTATATGGAGCTCCAAGAGTTGTTAGAAATTTAACAACAACAAAGGAGATGCCAGAACTTATTGAACTAAATGAGGTTTTAAAAAATTTAAAAATATCGTTAGATGATTTAATTGATATAGCTATATTTATGGGAACTGACTACAATCCAGGGGGAGTTAAGGGAATTGGATTTAAAAGGGCTTATGAAATTGTTAGAAGTGGATTGGCAAGAGATGTTTTGAAAAAAGAAGTAGAAAATTATGAAGAAATTAAAAATATATTTAAGAATCCAAAAGTTACTGACAACTACTCATTAAATTTGAGATTACCAGATAAAGATGGAATTATTAAATTTTTAGTTGATGAAAATGATTTTAATTATGAAAGAGTTAAAAAGCATGTTGATAAACTTTATAATTTAATCGAAAGTAAAATTAGACAAAAAACATTAGATGCATGGTTTAAATAATATTTTAGGATGATAGTTATGAGAAAAATTTATCTAATCTCTGATACACATTTTAACCATGCAAACATTATAAAATACTGTAATAGACCATTTTCAAGTGTTGAAGAAATGGACAAAGCTCTAATAAAAAATTGGAATAATATTGTTAGAGATAAAGATGTTGTTTATTTCTTAGGTGATTTTGTTCTAAGTAAAAATAAATCTAAAAGATCTAAAGAGCTTATGGAGTTACTAAATGGTGAAATAATCTTTATAAAAGGAAATCATGACAAATTTGGTGAGAAATTTAAAATAATTGAATATGGTGGCTATAAATTTATGTTAGTTCATAATCCAGATAGTTCTTATGCTTTAAACTTCGAAGGTTGGGTTATTCATGGGCATCATCACGCAAATCACTTAGATGAATATCCATTTATAAATCCTAAAAGAAATAGAGTTAATGTTTCTGTTGAGGTTTTAGATTATAAGCCAGTTAGTTTGGATTTGATTATAAAGTTGATAGAGAAAGGAAAAGTTGTTAGAACAATAAACGATTTGTAAAAAATAGGTGATATTTATATGGAAAAGCCAATTATTTGTAGAATAAAAAATATTATAGAAGAAAGTTCCACAGTAAAAACATTTGTAATAGATAGAGATTTTAATTTTAAGCCAGGACAGTTTGCAATGATTTGGATTCCCGGAGTTGATGAAAAACCTTTTAGTTTCTCTTCTAAAAATAGTTTTAGCGTTGCAAGAGTTGGATATTTTACTAAAAAAATGCATGAATTGAAAAAAGAAGATATAATAGGTGTTAGAGGGCCTTATGGAACATATTTTGAGCCATTGGGAGATAAAATCTTAGCTGTTGCTGGTGGTATTGGAGCCGCTCCAATTATAACAGCAGTTGAAAAATTTTCAAGGCAAGGGATTGAAATAACAACCATATTGGGAGCAAAAAGTAAAGATGAATTATTATTTTTAGATAGATTTGAAAAATCAGGAAGATTAGAGATTTGCACAGATGATGGTAGTTTTGGATTTAAAGGCTTTACAACTGAAAAAATGAAAGAAGTTCTTAAAGAAGAAAAATTTGATTTAATTATAACTTGCGGACCAGAAATAATGATGAAGAAAGTTGTTAATATTGCCAATGAATATAACATTCCAGTTCAAGTTTCAATGGAAAGATATATGAAATGTGGTATTGGCATCTGTGGGCAGTGTTGTGTAGATGATGAGGGACTTTGTGTTTGTAAGGATGGGCCGGTATTTTGGGGAGATAAGTTGAGATTTATTAAAGAATTTGGGAAATATAAGAGGGATGCATGTGGAAAAATTGTTAAATTTTAAATAATAAAAAGGGATTTTATATGATAAAGTTTGGCGAGGCAGTTTTAGGGAATGAGATTAAAGCGATAGTTAATGTATCTATTGGAAAAGGTAAATATATAGATAATATATTTACCAATGCTTTAACAAGGGGAAACTGTATATTTGCCAATTTGAGACCTAATTTAATAGTTAAGCCATTAACCTTAGTTGTTCCAAGGCATAATATTGAGAGCAATATACAAGATGAGTTGTTTCAAGGAGTTATTCAGTATGCCGTTGCTAAGGCTGTTGCTGATTTAGATTTAGATGAGGATTTAAAGGTTGTTGTTAGCGTTAATGTCCCAGAGATTCCAATAACAAACATAACAAAAAGAAAACTTTTCCAATACTTTTATGCTTCAACTAAATTGGCTATAAACAGAGCTTTAAATGAATATCCATCAAAAGAAAAGGTAAAGAAAGAGAAATATAGAGCTTTGCATCCATTAGTTGGTTTTAGAGATGTTAGATTAGAGTATCCTCCATATCTACAAATTGCCTTAGATGTTCCAACAATGGAAAACTTAGAGTTTTTATTACAAAATATTCCAAAGAGTGATCATATTATCTTAGAGGCTGGAACTCCATTAATTAAAAAATTTGGTTTAGATGTTATTGAAATTATAAGAGAGTATTTTGATGGCTTTATTGTTGCTGACTTAAAAACATTAGATACTGGAAGAGTTGAGGTTAGATTGGCGTTTGAGGTTACTGCAAACGCAGTTGCTATAAGTGGAGTAGCACCAAAATCAACAATAATTAAAGCAATTCACGAATGTCAAAAATGTGGTTTAATAAGTTATTTAGATATGTTGAATGTCTCTGAACCTCAAAAATTATATGATTCTTTAAAATTAAAGCCAGATGTTGTTATTTTACATAGAGGTATTGATGAAGAGACTTTTGGAATTAAAAAAGAGTGGAAGTTTGAAGGTAATTGTTTATTGGCAATTGCTGGAGGAGTTGGGATAGAGAATATTGAAGAGTTATTGAAGGAATATCAAATAATAATTGTTGGTAGGGCGATTACAAAATCAAGAGATCCGGGGAGAGTTATTAGAATGTTTATAAATAAGATGGGCTATGATATTGACACTTATAGGCTCTATTTTGATGAAGATGAAGATATTGAATATTAATTTTTTATTGGGATATTTATGTATGATTTTGCAATTATTGGCTCAGGAGTGGCAGGAGCTACAATATCTAAGGAATTAAGCCAAAAGTATAAAGTATCTGTATTAGAAAAAGGTAAAAATCCAGAATATGTTTTGGAAGGGAAAAATGTAGAGATATCCTATGCCTATGGCTTGGGAGGAAGTGCTGTATATTCCTTAGGCAATGCTATGAAAATTGATATTAAAGGATACAAAATAAAAAAAGACATTTATAAAGAAATTTGGGAGGAGCTAAATATTAAATGCCCAGAAGATCATTTTTTAAATGAAATTGATAAAAAATTTATTGAACTTGGATTTAAAAAGATGGAGAAATTTATTGACTTTGAGAAATGTAATAAATGTGGAGAATGTGCAAGAAAGTTGTGTAAAGCAAAATGGACTCCATTAAATTATTTAAAAAAGTCAAATGCTGATATATTTACAAACTTTAATGTAAAGGATATAGAATATTGCGGATATTATGAAATTATAGATGAAAATGGAAAAAAAATTAGAAGTAAAAATTTAGTTATATCTGCTGGTGGAATAAACAGTCCAAGGATTTTAAAAAAATTGATTGATGATGAAAATATTGGAAAAAATCTCTTTGTAGATATTTTTGTAACAGTTGGTGGTGTTTTAAAGGATAGTTATTTAAATAAAGATATTTCTATGCTCGTTTATAAAAAATACAAAAATTTTATGCTATCAACACATTACTCAAAACTTCTATTTTCTGAAATAAAAAAAGATTATAAAACTGTTGAAGAGAAAGATATTGTTGGAATTATGATAAAAATTAAAGATGAAAACTGTGGGGTAGTTTTTGATAAAAATACAGTTAAAGAGATAACTAAGGAGGATTTTAAAACACTTGCAAAGGGTGTAAGTGAAGCAACAAAATATTTATACAAGTTAGGTGTTGATGATATTTACACAACTATTCCCAGAGGTTCTCATCCAGGGGGTAGTTTAAGTTTAGTTGTTGAGGAATTTGAAGTTAAAGAAAATCTATATGTTTGCGATGCCTCTTTATTTAAAGAATCCTTGGGAGTCCCACCAATTGTTTCAATAATAGCGTTATCTAAAAAATTTGCCAGAGAAATGTTATAAGAAAAATATAAAAAATTCAAAAATTAAAATTTAATTAGATAAAATCATCCCATAAATAGGGGGTTATAAAATGGGACTTTTTGATATAATTTCAAAAATATTCAAAAAGGAGAAAACAAAAATTGCCTATGCAAAGTCACAAAGTGTAGATTTAATTGAATTAAAGAGAAATCCATACTACATAGTGGCATCAGTAGAATTAGGAAATACAACTACTAAATCTATTATTACAGCCACAAATATGGATACTGGAAAAACATATATAATTAGTAAGTATGTAAAAATGACAAGAGATGTTAGAAAGCCAAAGAAAGGAGAGGAAGTTTTTGGAGAAACATTGTGGGGAGTTAAATTAACCAGAGAGGCAGTGGCAGAAATGGTTAAAGAGGTTTTATTAAAGAGTTTGGAAAAGGCAGGATTAACTATTGATGATTTACACTTTGTTGTTAGAAGTACTGGAGTAACAGCAGGATTTGCTTCTCCTGAAGAAGTTGGAGAGATGATTATAGCTTTAGCTCAAGGTTGTATGAAAGCTGGAATACCTCCAGCAAAGATGACTCCGGCAATGACTAAGGATCAAATTCCAAAGCCTTTTGACAAATACTCCTTCTTAGATAAAATTATTTTTGATGGGGCAGTTACTGGTGTTCTTCCACCAACAGGAAAAGAAGTTGTTGCAAACGAAATGGAGGGAGAATTGGTAACAGCAGGGATAAAAGTTGGAAGTAAATGGACTTTTGTAGATTTTAGAAATCCTTGTATGAGTATTGACTTTGGAACTACATTGGCTGGTAGAATAACTAACGATACTTTACCCTATGCAAAAGTTATTGGCAATCTTTGTGGATTGGCGGGGGCTATAGCAGATGCAATTGCAAGAGGTTCTGGAAAAATTGATGAAAAAACAGGGGCGGCATTAGATTTAGCAAATGTAAAAGGTAAAGCAAATGAGGAGTTGGCAAGAGAGTATGCAGAAGAAATTCATAAATATATAACTATTAGAGAAGTTCCAAAGGATGTTGATAGATTTGGAACTGTTCCAGTTGACCCAAAATCTGCCGAAAAAGCAGGAACTACACTTATTGGATGTGATGTCGGTAAAAATGGAAGTGATTTAATTAAGTTAGAAGAGTTAGGTAGAGAGTTGGTAGAAAAAAGTAATATTCCCACATTAATGTGTTGCTTAGATTATGTTATGAGTGAAGTTGTTAGGAGATTGGTAGAATTGGCTTATAAAAAAGGATTAATTAGCGAAAAATCAGCAGTAGGTGTTACAGGAAGAGCAGGAATTACAGGAAAAAAACCAGAACTAATTATTGAAAAACTTAAAACCTTAGAAATTTGGGATAATTTAGAGGAGAATGTTGTATTCGTTGAAGATGGTTTAGCATTAGGGGCAAGTGTTATGGCAAGATGTATGAACTGTTTAGGAACTCCTTCTGTTCCATTAGGAGGAGTTAGAGGGGGAGGTTGTATATTAGGTTTAAGAAGGAAGTGGCAAAAAGAGAGAGGAATGATAAGGGATTAGTTTAATAACTAAATTAAAGTAATTATTATTTTTTATGTAATATTTGATTAATTTTTATTACAATATCACAACTACTATTTTTTATACCAAAACCAACATTCTATAATCAGTATTGTGATTATCAAATTACTCAATAAGTGATGATTATGGTTCATGTTGCATGCTCTGATAGAATGAGAAAATATTTTGAAAATATTATTAAGGAAGTTGAAAGATGCTATAAAATTGCTGAGGAGTGTAGAAAAAAAGGACTTGACCCTGTTGATGAAGTTGAAATCCCATTAGCGTCAGATATGGCTGACAGAGTTGAGGGATTAGTTGGGCCTAAGGAAGTTGCTGAGAGAATTAGAGAGTTGGTTTTAGAGTTAGGTAAAGAACCGGCGGCATTAGAAATTGCCAAGGAAATTGTAGAAGGTAAATTTGGAGATTTTGATAGAGAAAAAAAGGCTGAGCAGGCCGTTAGGACAGCATTAGCAGTATTAACAGAGGGTATTGTTGCCGCTCCATTGGAGGGAATTGCAGATGTAAAAATCAAAAAAAATCCAGATGGAACTGAATATTTAGCCATCTATTACGCAGGACCTATAAGAAGTGCTGGGGGGACAGCACAGGCATTGTCAGTATTGGTAGGAGATTTCGTTAGAAAGGCTATGGGATTAGATAGATATAAGCCAACTGAGGATGAGATTGAGAGGTATGTTGAAGAGGTTGAATTGTATCAATCAGAAGTAGGTAGTTTCCAATATACTCCAACGGCTGATGAGATTAGAACAGCTATAAGAAATATACCAATTGAGATTACTGGAGAGGCTACTGATGACGTTGAAGTTTCTGGACATAGAGATTTACCAAGAGTTGAGACAAATCAACTCAGGGGAGGGGCTTTATTAGTTTTAGTTGAGGGAGTTTTATTAAAGGCTCCAAAGATATTGAGGCACGTTGAAAAATTGGGAATAGAAGGATGGGATTGGCTTAAAGAGTTGGTAAGTAAAAAAGAAGAAAGTGAGGAAGAAGATAAAAAAGATGATGAAGAAGAAAGTATAGATGAAGAGGAAGATATTAAAATGGAAGGATATTGGAGAGATGTGAAAATAGAGGCAAATAAAAAGTTTATAAGTGAAGTTATTGCTGGAAGACCAGTATTTGCTCATCCTTCAAAGATTGGTGGATTTAGATTAAGATATGGTAGAAGTAGGAATACGGGCTTTGCTACTCAAGGATTTCATCCAGCATTGATGTATTTGGTAGATGAATTTATGGCTGTTGGTACTCAGTTAAAGACAGAAAGACCCGGAAAGGCTACATGCGTAGTTCCAGTTGATAGCATTGAGCCGCCAATTGTAAAGTTAAAAAATGGAGATGTTATCAGAGTTGATACAATAGAAAAAGCAAAAGAGGTTAGAGATAAAGTTGAAGAAATCTTATTTTTAGGAGATGTTTTGGTTAATTATGGAGATTTCTTAGAGAATAATCATCCTTTACTTCCAAGTTGTTGGTGCGAGGAGTGGTATGAGCAGATATTAATATCCAAGAATATAGATTATGATAAAAAATTTATAGAAGATCCAAATCCAGAAGAGGCTGTAAAATTTGCTTTAAAAACAAAAACTCCACTACATCCAAGATTTACATACCATTGGCACGATGTTTCAAAAGAAGATATTATATTATTGAGAAATTGGCTGTTAAAAGGATATGAAGATTATTTTGATAATAAAAAGGTTTGGATTGTTGATTTAAAGACAGAGAAAGATAAAAAAGCCAAAAGAATTTTAGAGTTAATAGGCTGTTGCCACTTAGTGAGAAACAAAAAGGTAATTATTGAAGAGTATTATCCATTACTTTACTCCTTAGGATATGATGTTGAAAATAAAAAAGATTTAGTTGAAAATATAGATGAAATTTTAAAAACTGCAAAAAATAGTATGCATCTAATTAATTTATTAGCCCCCTTCGAAGTTAGAAGAAATACCTATGTTTATGTTGGAGCAAGAATGGGAAGGCCAGAAAAAGCGGCTCCAAGAAAGATGAAACCACCAGTTAATGGATTGTTCCCAATAGGTAATGCTGGGGGGCAGGTTAGATTAATAAATAAGGCAGTTGATGAAAATAACACTGATGAAATTGAAGTTTCTTATGGAATATGTCCAAACTGTGGGAAAATATCCCTATATAGAGTTTGTCCATACTGTGGAAGTAGAGTGGAGTTAAACAAGTTTGGTAAAATTACTGCTCCTTTAAAAGATTATTGGTATATCGCATTAAAAAGATTGGGAATAAATAAGCCAGGAGATGTTAAATGTATTAAGGGGATGACATCAAAGAAAAAAATTGTAGAACCATTAGAAAAGGCAATATTAAGGGCTATAAATGGAGTTTATGTATTCAAAGATGGAACTGCAAGATTTGACTGTACTGATGTTCCTATAACTCACTTTAAGCCAAATGAAATAAATGTTAGCGTTGAAAAGTTGAGAGAGTTAGGATATGATAAAGATATATATGGAAATGAGTTAGTTGATGGAGATCAAGTTGTTGAACTAAAACCACAGGATGTTATAATTCCAGAAAGTTGTGCAGAATATTTTATTAAAGTAGCAAACTTTATTGATGATTTATTAGAAAAATTCTATAAAGTTGGAAGATTTTACAATATAAAAAATAAAGAGGACTTAATTGGACATTTAGTTATTGGTTTGGCTCCCCACACATCTGCTGGAATGGTTGGAAGAATTATTGGATATTGTAAGGCAAATGTCGGTTATGCTCATCCATACTTCCACGCGGCAAAGAGAAGAAACTGCTTCCCACCAGATACTGAAATTTTAGTAAATATAGATGGAAATGTTGAAAGAATAACAATTAAAGAACTTTATGAGTTGTTTGATGAAAATAAGGAGATTTTTGAAAATGGGGCATATGTTAGAAAGAAACCAAAGAGAAATATTAAAGTTTATTCATTTGATGTAGAAAATAAAAAAGTTGTTTTAACAGATATTGAGGAAGTTTTAAAAATGCCTTCTCCAAACCATCTTATAAAAATAACATTAGATAGTGGTAGAGAATTTACAACAACTTATAACCATCCAGTATTGGTTTATGAAAACAATAAGTTTATAAAAAAATTATCTATGGATGTTAAAGAAGGGGACTTAATACTAATTCCAAAGATTGAATTTGAAGAGGAAGATATAGAAGAAATTGATTTATTGAAAGAATTCTCAAAAGAAGAGTTTAAAGATTTGTGGAATATTTTGAGGGTTAGGGGAATTAGTAATTGGATTAAAGAAAATATTGATAAAAAATTAATTAGAGAGTTGAAGTTAAATGATTATTTAAGACATAATACTATACCACTAAATTTATTGTTGGAAATTCTTAAAAAATCAAATTTAAGTTTAGATGATGTTCCAAAAGATTGTTATATTGCCGTTAGGAGAGATAAAGTAAATATTAAAAGAATTGTTAAAATTGAGCCATTATTAAAGATTATTGGCTACTATCTTTCTGAAGGTTATGCAAGGGAATCAGAAAGTGTTTATCAATTAAATTTCTCAAATTCTGAGAAAGAAATAAGGGAAGATATTAAAAAATCAATAAGAGAAGCGTTTGGAGATGTTAATATCTATGAAAATGAGAAAGAAGGAAAATTAACATTATCATCAAGAGTTATTTATATGTTCTTTACAAAAATATTAAAGATTGGAAAAAAGGCAAAGTCAAAGAGAGTTCCAAGTTTTATATTTAAACTGCCAAAGGAGAAAGTTAAACTTATGTTATCAACCTACTTTGCAGGAGATGGAAGTGCAATAAAAACTGCTCCAAGAGTATCTGTTTATAGTGCAAATAAATCATTGCTTAGAGATATTGATTTGTTGCTGAACAGATATGGAATTAAAACTTATTGGACTGTTGATAAAAATGCAAACGAAAGAGAAGGGAGTGTAGTGAAGAAATACTATGAAAATAAAGGAAAAGAAGTTCCAAAATCTGTTGTTTATGCTTTAAACATTACTGGTTATTACTATGAAATATTCTTTAAAGAAATTGGATTTAGTGTCAAAAGAAAACAGGAAATTTATAATTTACATAAAGATAGAAAATGGTTAGAGGATATTTCTGAGGAGGAATTTGGTTGGTTGGTTAGTGTTAGACAAGTTGAAAAAATAAAAGCAAATGATGGCTTTATTTATTCATTAAACGCCAAAAATTTCCACAATGTAATAATAGAGGAAAATATATTGACATCTCAATGTGACGGCGATGAAGATTCTTTATTTTTGCTTATGGATGCGTTTTTGAACTTCTCCAAGATATTTTTACCAGATAAAAGAGGAGGACAGATGGACGCTCCATTGGTTTTAACTACAATATTAGATCCTAAGGAGGTAGATGGAGAAGTTCATAATATGGATACAGTTTGGAGATATCCATTAGAATTTTACGAAAAAACTTTAGATATGCCCTCTCCAAAAGAAGTTAAAGAGTTAATAGAAACTGTTGAAGATAGGTTAGGTAAGGTAGAGCAGTATGAAGGGATAGGATATACTCACGAAACGAGTAGAATTGATTTAGGTCCAAAAGTTTGTGCCTATAAGACATTAAATACTATGCTCGATAAAACTACCGCTCAACTGGCAGTGGCTAAGAAAATTAGAGCCACAGATGAGAGAGATGTCGCTGAAAAAGTTATTCAATCTCACTTTATTCCCGACTTAATCGGTAATTTAAGAGCATTTTCAAGGCAGGCAGTTAGATGTAAGTGTGGAGCTAAGTTTAGAAGAGTTCCTTTAAGAGGAAAATGTCCAAAATGTGGTTCTAATTTGATATTAACAGTGTCAAAAGGGGCTGTTGAGAAGTATATGGATGTTGCTGAGAAGATAGCTAATAAATACAATGTAAATAATTATATAAAACAAAGATTAAAAATAATTAAAGAGGGAATAAATTCAATATTTGAGAATGAGAAGAGTAAGCAAGTTAAGCTAATTGAATTCTTCAAAAATGATTAAATTTTAAATTTATTTTTGGTGATTGTTATGAAAATTTTACCATTAGCATCTGAAAGTTTAGGAGTAAGGTCTATGGCTACCTATGTTAAAACAAATGATGTGGGTATATTAATAGATCCAGGGGTAGCCTTAGCTCCAAAAAGATCTGGTTTAGAACCTAACGATATTGAATTTAAAATATTAAAAGAATTAAGAAAAAAGATTAATGAATATGCAAAGAAATCTGACATTATAACAATATCTCATTATCATTACGACCATTATACTCCATTTTTTGACGATATATACTTAGAATCAAAAGATTATGCGAAAGATATATATAAAGATAAGATTTTGTTAATAAAACATCCAACTGAATTTATTAATAAAAGTCAAATGGATAGAGCAAAAAAATTCTTAGATAATGTTAAAGATATTGCAAAAAAAATTGAATACGCAGACAATAAAACATTTAAATTTGGAAATACAGAGATAAAATTCTCTCCGCCATTTCCACATGGAAAAGATGATAAGTTAGGATATGTTTTAATAACAACAGTTAAAGAGGGGGACTTTAAATTTATGCACACATCAGACACTCAAGGAATTCTTTCAGACGATGTTAGAGATTATATAGTAAATGAGAAACCAAATTTAATATTCATTGGAGGGCCACCAACCTATATGATGCATAAGTATGGAAAGAAAAACTTAGAGAAAACCAACGAAAATTTAAAATATATAGTTGAAAATACTGGGGCTGATATTATAATTGACCATCACCTACTTAGAGATAAGAAGTTTAGAGAAAGAATAAACATTGACTTTAAGACAGTTGCTGAATTTTTAGGCAAGAAAAATTTACTATTAGAGGCATATAGAAAAGATATTAAGAAAGGAAAAACAATAGAGGAGATATTTGGATAAGTTTATAAATAGTCAATGATAAGTATTTACTTTTTTAATTATTTTCTAACTTATTTTCAAGTTATTATTAGGTATTAGGTTTACATAATATTATTTTTAAATATTTTTATAATAAAATTTTATTTTTTATTTTATTAATTATAATTATTATATTATATATTTATATATTATAATATAGATAAAGGAATCGTGCAATTTCATATTACTCACTTGATATTAAATACCAACATTTAGACAATAATAATTATTAATTAGGGATATTCCTCTTAAACCAAATTGTATCGAAAAAATAATGTAGTACCGTAAGCCAAGTCAAAATTTTTCACCTTAAATCTATTCCATCCTACAATATAGAAAATATTAAATATAAAGAAATCTATTTTTGTAAAATTATTGAATTAAGATTATCTTAAAAATAATATGGGAATAGTAATGAACCAAACAATTAAAAAATATATCATAGAGCCATTAATTTATCCATTTTGTAAGGAAAATTTTAAGAATTTCATTATTATTGAAGTAGTTTTAACATTTTTTGCTTATTGTTATTTGGCAATCCAATTATTCTGGAATACTTTTTACATTTTTTTATTGATGCTTATCTGTTCTTTTTTAATATATTGCATTGAGTTAGGTTATACTACAATGGTTTTTGAGGATACATTGAATGGTAAAAATGTTCTTCCAAATGTAAAAAATGTTAAAAGGTTACTTATTTCTGGATTAAAAGGTTATGGTTATTCTATATTATTTACAACAATTGTATGGTTTTTAGCAGTTTTGATATATTTTATTGAATTTGGTAAAATACTTCCTATATTTAGTATATTAGATAGAGTTGAGATTTGGAATTCGTTCTATAATATTATTTTAAATGTTATTTATTTAGTTGGAGTGTTTTTATTTAGCAGTTTAATCTTTGCAGTAAGTTGGAACACGATAAATCTTCCAAATCTTTCCGTAAGTTTTTGGAATTATATTTTTATGGACTATATGTATATTTCAATATTTTTATCTTGCTATATATTTCCACTAATAATTTTTAAGATTTACTCAAAAATACGTTTTAAAAATTTAATTAATATTGTATCTTCAAAATATATCTTAATTTCTACAATTTGCGGATTATATCTTATGCTAATTTTTAAATATATTGTATGGGCTGATATTTTTATTAAAGTTCCGTTAATAACCTATTTATTTATAGCAATGGCAAAAATGTTTGGAGTTTATTTTAGAGATAAAATAATAAAATGGTAGTTATTATGTATCAAACAATTAAAAAACTTATTATAGAACCATTAATTTATCCTTTTTATAGAGAAAATTATAAAAAAACATTATTGGGTGGCTTAGTAATTTTATCTCTTTGGATCTTAACTTTATTTCCAAATATTTTATGCTATATCTTCTTTGGAGGTATCGTTGGAATTTTTGTATTAGGTTACTGTCTTACAGTTTTTATATACACTCTTAAAAATATAGACTCTCTTCCAAACTTAAAAAATAAGGAAATATTTATTAATGGTTTAAAAATTTTTGTAGTTATATTATTTTTATCTATTCCGAGTTTATTAATTTCTCTATTTTTGGTAGAATCATATA
>NZ_JACCLX010000039.1 GCF_024490875.1 Methanocaldococcus sp. | reverse complement strand
TGTAGAAAGCTTCTTCTCCCTCCTTAAACGAAAAACTAAGTCCTTCTATAATAGATTCCCTAATAATTTCAAATTTATTACCATTATCTCCTGGCTTAATTCTTTCGCCTCCATCTATAACTACCTCTTATCCTTATCTTGACAATCTCTGATAATTTAGGAAAAGGTATATAAATATAATGTATTAATATATGAAATACCTAATTTATAAAATCTTTAAAAATAAATAATATATATCACAAGGTGTAACTTTTATATATGATTAGGAGTAAGATATTAAAATGTAAAAAAATAATGTGAAGGTGATCAAATGAAAATCTTAAAAAAATTATTATCAAAAAAAGGACAACTTTCAATGGAAGTAGGTATTTTAATTGCAGCAGCAGTTGCAGTTGCCGCTATTGCAGCATACTTCTATGTAAAGAATGTTCAAAATGCAGCAACAAGATCCGGAGCAGCGGTAAATCAAACAACTGGAGTTCTTAATCAAACAGCAGTTAATTATGCACAGAAAATACAAAATCTCTCATAAGAGAATAGATCTTTTATCTATTGGCCATTTATTTTAAATTTTTGGTGTTTTTTATGTTAATTAAAAAGCTCTTTTCAAAGAAAGGGCAACTGTCTATGGAAATTGGTATAATAATATTTGCTTCTATTATAATGGCTACTATTGTTTCTTATTATTATTTTTCAGGATATTTAGATTCAAATCCTAAAACTCCTGGAAAAACCGCAAATAAAACTATAGATGTATTAAATAATTTTTCTAAAAAATATGCTAATAGGTTAAAAAATATATAAAAATAATCTTTTTTAGACCGATTTTTATGTTATTCAATAGATAAATTCTTAAATATATTAATGTTGTATTTTAAAAATATATGGTGAATATCAATGTTAATAAGACCAAGAAGATTGAGAAAAAATCAAAAAATTAGAGATTTGGTTAGAGAAACTACTTTAACAAAGAACGATTTAATTATGCCTATTTTTGTTGATGAAAATTTAAAAGGGAATGAAAAGAGAGAAATAAATTCTATGCCTAACCAGTATAGATTTAGTGTTGAAGGGGCAATAGAAGAAGCAAAAAATATTGCAGATTTGGGAATTCCAGCAATAATATTATTTGGTATTCCAAAGTATAAAGATGAAATTGCAAGTTCTGCCTACGATAAAAATGGAGTAGTTCAGAGAACTATAAGAGGAATTAAAGAGGAGTTAGGAGATGAACTTTTAGTTATTGCTGACTGTTGTCTATGTGAATATACAAGCCATGGACACTGTGGAATTGTTAAAAATGGCAAAATATTAAATGATGCCACACTACCAATTTTAGCAAAGATAGCCCTATCTTATGCAGAATCTGGAGTTGATATTGTAGCCCCATCAGATATGATGGATGGAAGAGTTAGAGTAATAAGAGAAAGTTTAGAAAAAAATGGATATGATGATGTATTAATAATGAGTTATTCTGCAAAGTATGCCTCTTCATTTTATGGACCATTTAGAGAAGCCGCAGAAAGTGCTCCAAAGTTTGGAGATAGAAAAAGTTATCAGATGGATATTGGCAATTCAAGAGAGGCACTAAAAGAAATAGCCTTAGACATTGAAGAAGGGGCAGATATGATATTAATTAAACCAGCATTATCTTACTTAGATATTATAAGATTAGCTAAAAATAATTTTAATGTGCCTATTGGAGGATATTCCGTAAGTGGAGAGTATGCAATGGTTGAGGCGGCATCTAAAAATGGATGGTTAGATAGAGATAAGGTTATTTATGAAATACTGTTAAGTATAAAAAGATCAGGGGCTGATTTTATTATTACATACTGGGCTAAGTATGCCGCTGAAAAATTACTCTAAATAAAAGTTAAGGGAATAGTATGAAGATATTAAAAAATTTTTCAGTTCCTAACCTTTGTGACGCTGGGGCAATGCCTTTAAAAGACATTAAACCTATTTTAGAGAATCAAAAATTAATTTTTGGAGAAGTAATAACTGTAAAGATAAACTATGATGACTGGGGAACTTTAATTAAATCAATAAGTTTTGCTAAAAATAAAATTATAGTTGTTGAAGTTGTAGGAGAAAAAAAATATGAAACTGCTGTATGGGGTGGATTAGCCTCTTTAAATGCTAAAATTAAAGGAGTTAAAGGAGTAGTTATAGATGGTTGTGTTAGAGATTTAGAGGATATAAAATCATTAAAGTTCCCAGTTTTTGCAAAAAACTTTTGTCCAAATGCAGGAAAACCTTTAAATTGTGGAAAAATAAATGTTCCTATAACTTGTGGAAATGTTTTAGTTAATCCAGGAGATATTGCTGTTGGAGACTACAATGGAGTGGCAATTATAAAAAAAGAAAATCTCCAAGAAATTATTGAAAATGTTAAATATATAAAAGAAAAAGAGAAAAAGATAAAAGAAAGAATTTTAAGAGGTGATGATTTAAGAGACATTTTAAAATTAGAATAAAAATAAATTAAATAATAAATTTAATTGATATATTAAAATAATAAAATATTTAAAAGGTGATATATGTTGAAAATTCCGCGTAGTTTGAAGTTAGTTTTAGAAATACTAAATAAAGAATCAGGGACAAGATATATTGTTAGAGGACTTATAGATGGAACTTTATCAGCTCTTGGAGTGGTTATTGGAGCTAGTGGTTCCTCAGATCCGTCAGTTATTATAGCCGCAGGTCTTGGAGGAGGAGTGGCTAATGGTTTATCTAATATCTTAGGGGCATTCACAGCAGAAAAGGCATCGTTAGAGAGAGACAGAATTCAAAAGGAAAAAAACTTATTAAAGCATAGTGGATATTTAAAAAAATCTATAATTTACAAAAGGGCTATTAGAGAAACTATGATCTGTGGGCTTATTGATGGAATATCTACAACAGTAGGATCTGCACTACCAATTATTCCATTTTTTTTATTTGATATAAAAACTGCCTTATATTTAGCAGTGGCAATAACTATATGTCTATTATTTATATTGGGTGTATTTATTGGAAATATTTCCAAGGAAAATGTATTAATTTCAGGAATAAAAATGGTTATAGGGGCGATAATAGTAACATTTCTATGCTTTATGATAGAGAAAGCATTTTAATTAGGGGATACTATGAAAGCAAGAGAATTATTTGAAAAATTAAAAAAAGAACTTGATAATTTCAGTATATATGACATAATGAAAATTAAGTGTTATATTGAAAAAGATGCCAAGTATCTTCCAGATAAATATAAAAATCATTATGTTGAATCAATGATGAAATATCTAATTGAAACATTTAATGAAATTAAAAGGAAAAAAATTAACGAAATTAATGATGAAGAAATTGATGAAGAAAAATTAAATGAAATGCTTAAAAGGATTGAAAGTTTTAAAAAGTATAATACTGAGGATGAGGAAACATTTATAAATCTTTCTAAAATATTATGTCCTTATTTAACTTTCATTGCAAAAAAACCCTTACATCCTACATATTTAACATTCCCTGGAAATGTAAAAATTGTTAAAAAAGGTAATAACTATTATTGCCCTGTTAAAAATAAACAACTTAATGAGTATTCATTGTGCGAATTTTGTGTGGCAAAAAGTATTGATGAACTAAAAAATTAAATTATAATGGTGAAGAGATGAGGGTAGTAATTGTAGGAAGTGGAGCAGGAGGTTTAACAACAGCATCAACAGTTAGAAAATACGATAAAGATATTGAGATAGTTGTAGTAACCAAAGAGAAAGAGATTGCCTATTCTCCTTGTGCTATTCCTTATGTAATTGAAGGAGTTATAAAGAGTTTTGACGATATAGTTATGCACACACCAGAATATTACAAAAAGGAAAGAAACATTGAAATATTAACTGAAACCACTGTTATAGATGTAAGTTCAAAGGAAAATAAAATAATGTGCATAGATAAAGAAGGAAATAAATTTGAAATAGATTATGATTATTTAGTTTTAGCTACTGGGGCAGTTCCATTTATTCCACCAATTGAAGGGAAAGATTTAGAGGGAGTATTTAAGGTTAGAACTATTGAGGATGGAAGAAATATATTAAAATATATTGAAGAAAATAACTGTAAAAAAGTTGCTGTTGTTGGAGCAGGGGCAATAGGTTTAGAAATGGCTTATGGTTTAAAGAAAAGAGGTTTAGAAGTTTTAGTTATTGAAATGGCTCCTCAGGTTTTACCAAGATTTTTAGATCCAGACATGGCTGAAATCGTCCAAAAATATTTGGAAAAAGAAGGGATTAAAATTATATTGTCAAAACCTTTGGAAAAAATTGTAGGAAAAGATAGAGTTGAAGCAGTTTGTGTTGATAATAAATTATATAATGTTGATATGGTAGTAATGGCTACTGGTGTAAGACCAAATATAGAATTGGCAAAAAAGGCAGGATGTAAAATAGGTAAATATGCTATAGAAGTCAATGAAAAAATGCAAACATCAATTCCAAATATATATGCAGTTGGAGACTGTGTTGAAGTAACTGATTTTATAACTGGGGAGAAAACATTATCTCCATTTGGATCAACTGCTGTAAGGCAGGGAATTGTTGCTGGTAAAAACATTGCTGGAATTGAAGTAAAGTTCTATCCAGTTTTAAATTCAGCAGTTAGTAAAATTGGAGATTTAGAAATTGGTGGAACTGGATTAACAGCATTTTCTGCCAATTTAAAAAGAATTCCTATAATTATTGGTAAAGCAACAGCATTAACAAGAGCAAGATACTATCCAGGAGGGAAGAGAATAGATATTAAAATGATATTTAATGAAGATTGTAGAGTTGTTGGATGTCAAATAGTAGGAGGAGAAAGAGTATCTGAAAGAATTGACGCAATGTCAATTGCAATATTTAAAAAAGTTACATCTGAAGAACTTGCTAATATGGAATTCTGCTATGCTCCACCAGTTTCTATGGTGTATGAGCCTTTATCTTTAGCCGCAGAAGATGCATTAAATAAACTTATTAAAAAATAACATTTACTTTAAAATTTAACGAGGGTTGTGTTATGGTTATAAAAAAAATTCTAAAAAAGATTAAAGGTAATAAAGACCTTCCTACACCCGTTGAAGTTCCTGAAGAGGAAGAATATATTGTCATTGGAGAAGAAAAACCTTCTTATATATTAGAAGAAAAAGAATCTCAAGAAGAAAAAGATAAAATAAAAGAGGTTGAAGTTAAGGAAGTCGTAAAAATTGAAAAAATATATCCTAAATTGTATGTCATAAGAATTAAGCATCCCTTAGACTTTGAAAATATTAAAGATAAAATCCCTGAGTATGATGTTATAATAGTAAACTTAGAAGAGGTTCCATTTGAATCCATAATCAAAGAACTCAATGAATTTAGAGATTATATGAATGTTTTAAATTACAAATTGGGATTCATTGCTGAAAATGTATTATTGGCATATAAGGATGATGTTGTATTAGACAAATATGTCTCAGAAATTTCTGACGATGCGGAGAGTATAGAATAAACTTTTTTATTGTTTTTTTGGTGATTTAATGAGAATTGCCATAACTGGAACTCCGGGAGTTGGAAAGACAACAGTATCTAAGGTTTTAGGAGATAAGTTAGGAATAAAAGTTATAGATATAACTGAGTTTGTTAAAAAATATAAACTATATAAGGAAAAAGATATTGATATGGACTCTTATGTCATTGATTTTGAAAAATTAGAAAACTTTATTAAAAAAATTGAAGATAAAGAAAAAACTATAATTTTAGATGGTCATGTATCTCACTTATTAAATCCTGATTACACGATAGTTCTTAGATGCAATCCAGAGATTATTAAAAAAAGATTAGAAGAGAGAGGATATAAGCCAAAAAAGGTTTTGGAAAATGTTCAAGCAGAAATATTAGATGTTTGTTTATGTGAAAGTAAAGGCAAAGTTTATGAGATAGATACGACAAATAGAGATGTTGATGATATTGTCAATGAGATTATTGAAGCAATAAAACATAAAAAAGAGAGAAAGGGTATTGTAGATTGGATTAATCAATATTTTGACTATTTAACTTTAGAGATTAAATAATTTCCTAATAGTAGAGCATCAAAATCTGCCGTTAAAAAGCTTTTTATTGCATCCTTTTCGTTGCAAACTATTGGCTCTCCATGTATATTAAAAGATGTATTTAAAACTACTGGAACTTCAGTTATGTCATATATATATTTTATTAAATTATAATATGTCTCATTTGATTCTTTTTTTAATGTTTGTGGTCTTGTAGTTTTATCTACATGAACTACTCCTTCAATTTCTTTTATTTTATCTTCTTTAACTTTAAATATTTGCGTCATAAATGGAGAGTATCTTGGATTTATTAAATAATCCTCTATATACTCATAAAGTATTGTAGGAGCAAATGGCATAAACCAGTCTCTTTTTAATTTTTTGTTTATTTTTTCTTTATTTTCCTTTGTAGGTAAAGATATAATACTCCTATTTCCCAAAGCCCTTGGGCCAAATTCCATTTTACCTCTTGCTATGCATACAATATTATTTTCAACTATTAAATTACCAACAACTTCTGGAATGTCCTTTTCTTCAATAAAATCTATTTTGTAATTTTTAAGTTTGTTTTTTATATCTTCCAATATTTTTTCAATATTCTCGTTTTTAATTTGATATCCAAAGTATGTATTTATTAAATTAATTCTGTCTATTCTTTTATCTGATAAACTTGCTCCTAAACAAAGCCCTTCATCACCCATAAAAGGAGGGACAAATAGATTATACTTTTCAGCAATTTTTGAGTTTAACTTAACATTCTGAGCCACACCTCCAACAAACACAACATTATCTATATCAAATTCATAAGTTAAACTATTTACAGCCTTTAAAACAATATCTTCCAAAGTTTTTTGAGCAAATTTTGATATTTTTACTTTATCTTCAAAAGATAATTTATCTTTGTTATTTAGATAAGGAATCATAAGTTTTTTTAATGCTTTGGTGGCTTCATATCCAACAACTCCTAAATAGTTTTTAAATGATTTTATTTCCTCAATATAATCAATAACTTTTAAATTTATATTATCTTCACATTCAAAAGATGATAATGACATAACCTTACCTTCATCTTTCATTGGTTTAAAACATAGTAGTTCAGTTATTGATGCGTAAAAATCTCCAACTGAATCTATTAAATCACTTTGAGCAATAATTTCTAAATCATTTTTATTTGCAATAGACGCCAAAAAAGAGAGTCCATCCCCTCCCCCATCAATTGAAATAACTAAGGATTCTTTAAAATTTGATAATTTATATAGATATGAATGTGCCATATGATGATAAATGTATAAAAATTTTTTCTTTATTTTATTTTGAAAATTTTTTAATTTCTTTATTCTTTCTCCTCTCCTAAAAACTCCCCCAACAGAAACATATTCAATATTTTCAGTATCAACATTGCTTAAAATATAATTTATAGAGTTTTCTGGGAAACCCCTTTGATTTTTTTTTCTTGTAAATCTTTCTTCACTAATTGCATATAAAATATTATTTTTATCAATTAATGAGGCACTTGCGTTATGTCCATCACATAACCCTAAAATCATATAAACACCAAAAATTATAGTTCTCCAATAGCCTTTAACTTTCTTTCAATTGTATTTTCTTTATCTTTTCTTTCGTCAATTTTTAAACTACTTACAACTCTATCCACATCATTTAAAACAGTTGAATGTGCTTCTTTAAATACTTTTAAAATTTCATCTAAATCTCCTTCTAACACTGTGCCCATTGCGTTTGTCTCAACTTTTAAGTTGTATTTTTTAAAAATGTCAATAGCCTTTTTAACATACTTTGAAACACTTGCACCTTTTCCTAATGGGATTATTGAAACTTCTGCCACAACTTTTCTCACGATTATCACCTAATAAAAACAAAAATAGATATAAAATTTTAAAAATAGTATAAAAAATAAAAAAATTATAGAATTTATTCAAATTCTTTTAATGCTTCTTTTAAGATTTCTTTAACTTTTTCTAATTTCTTAGCCAACTCTTCATTCTCTTTTTTAAGTTTTTCAATTTCTTCTTCTAATTTCTTAATATTTGCCAATTTTTCTTCTATATCTTCTTTTCTTACGACTGCCTCTAAGAATTTCTCAACTTCTTCAATGTTCAATTCTCCTCTCTTTAACATCTCATAGGTTTCTCTTACTAATTTACCTGCCTTAGTTTCTCCTTTTAAGTGTTTTCTAATTGTTTGTTCAGTTCTTCCCAACTCATCAGCAATTTCCCTTATTGTGTAACCTGCCTTTTCTCTTGCTAAGGCCCCAGCGGCAATTGCTAATGAATCAACCCATGTAACTTTTTCAACAGGATCTTTTATTAACTCTAAAATTTCTGGTCTAAAAAGAGTTCCTAAAATTAAAACATGCTCTAATTTGTCTATTTCTGTTCTTGACGTTGGCACCAATGGAATCATATTTTATCCCCCACTTTAATTTTTATTGTCTACATATAATATATACCGTTAAAGTTCTATATAAAATTTTTGATTAAAATAAGAATAATTGAATATAAAACTTATCTAAGTTTTAAAACCTTGTCAGCATATACAATAATTCCATTATCAGTTATATCAAATGGATGTCTCTTTAATGAATGGCTTGTTCCTCTCATTTTCCATACAATTAGACTTCTTTTAAGTTCTCCGTTAATTTCATCTAAATCTAATCTTATAATTCCATCAACTGCATGTTCTACTCCTGGTCCTCCAAAACCTCTCTCTCCAACTGATATTTGAGAAGTAAATATTGCAGTGCAACCTAATCCAGCAATAACTCTCTTTAATAAAAATACGGTTTTCCTTGCCATCATTGGCTTAGTTAAGTATAATGTAGTAACTGAATCTATTCCAATTCTCTTAGCCCCAATATCATTTATTGCCGTTTTTAAAACATCTACCAATTCTCTCTCATCGTTAGGGTCATTTACAACATACTTCTCTCTCTTTGCGGCACTACCAATTCCATAAGTAAATGCATCTATTATAGCAAATTTCCCTTCTTCTTCTAACTTTCTAACATCCCATCCAAACTGCTTCATATTTTCTCTAATTTGGACAGGATGTTCCTCTAATGCTACTAAAACTCCTGGTTCGTTGTAATCTACTACTCCCTTGTATAAAAATTGTTGGCAGAATATTGACTTTCCAGTTCCTGGACCTCCTGATAATAATACAACATTCCTCTCTGGTATTCCTCCATGTAAAATTTCATCCATTCCAGGAATTCCTGTTTTTACTCTTCTCATTTTCTCACCTTATCTGTATTTGACTTATTTACAATATTATAATTTTATTTTAATATATATTTATAATTATTTATTTTTCTTTTTTCTTTAAAAATCCATAGTTATTCCCTGCAGGATGTTTAACTAATATTATGTTTCCAATGGCTGTGATTAAGTTAAATGGTAAAACGACTTTCTTTGAAGGATCAGTAACATAATCTTTTAAGCATCCATTTTGGATATCAGATACTATTAAACCACTAATTGCCCCTTTATTTAAATCAATCATTACATCATAAACTTTTCCTACATATACCGCAGATGTAGTATAAATTGGTCTATCTAATAAATCACTAACTCTAATTGCCATAGTTTCACCTTAATAATTAGAGAATTTTTTATTTAATGTTTATTTATTAATATTTATTTATAATTTTTTGTGTGATAGTTATGGAAGGTTTTAAAATTGCAATGAAAGTTATTGAAGAGATTGATAAAAAGATAAAGCCATTAATTGGTTGGGAAAAGGCTGAGGAAATTGTAAAAATAGGAGCAGATGGAACTCCAACTAAGAGAATAGATCTTATTGCAGAAAATATTGCCATAAGTATATTAGAAAAGTATGGAGGAGGCATTTTAATAAGTGAGGAAATTGGTTTAAAAGTTATTGGCAACGATTTAGAGCATATATTTATTTTAGATCCAATAGATGGAACATACAACGCTCTGAAATCTATTCCTATTTATTCAACATCTATTGCCATTGCAAAAATTAGAAGTGAAGATAAAAAATCAATTAGGGAGAATATTAACGATTTAAAATGGATTAAAAAGTTCATAGCAAACAACTATAGTATAAACGACTTATATATCGGAATTGTAAAAAATTTAGCTACTAGGGAAATATATTATGGAATTAAAGGATATGGTAGTTACTTAGAGAAGGACAATGAAAAAATAAGAATTAAAACCAAAAATATAAAAAATTTACGTGAAGCATCTATTGGACTATTTGTTTATGGATTATCTAATGACCTTTTAGAATTTTTAAAAGAGAAAAAAGTTAGGAGAATTAGATTATTTGGCTCAACTGCCTTAGAAATGTGTTATGTTGTTAGTGGTTCATTAGATGCCTATATAAATGTTAATGAAAACTCTCGACTATGTGATATTGCTGGGGCATATGTTATTTGTAAGGAGGGTAATGCTGTAATAACTAACAAAAATGGGAAAGAGTTAAATATAAGGTTAGATTTAATGGAAAAAACTTCTTTAATTGTTAGTAATAAATATTTACATAAAAAGTTAATATCTCTTTTTGGAAATAAGTGGATTATAAAGCCAATAAGTTTTGGGATAGTAGTTAGAGAAGATAAAAAAGAGGCAATTGAATTGGCTATAAAAGTTTGTGAGTATTTAAAAAATAAAAATATACCTTACTGCGTTGAGCCATTTTTGAAAGATATAGTTGGAGGAGAACCTTTTAATATTCAAAAAATGTCGCACATCATAGCAATAGGGGGAGATGGAACTATATTGAGAGCATCGAGATTAGTTAATGGTGAAGTAGTTCCAATAATTGCAGTAAATATGGGAAAAGTTGGATTTTTATCTGAATTTAGTAAAGATGAAATTTTTAAAGTAATTGATAAAGTAATTTCTGGGGATTATGATATAGAAAAAAGAAGTAAATTAAAATGTGAAATTATAAAAGATAATAAAGTTATAGAAACTCCATCTGCCTTAAATGAAATGGTTGTTATTACTAAAAATCCAGCAAAAATTTTAGAGTTTGAAGTATATATAAATGATAAACTCATAGAAAATGTTAGGGCAGATGGAATTATTATCTCAACACCAACTGGATCAACTGCCTATTCATTAAGTGCTGGTGGTCCCATAGTATCTCCAAATGTAGATTGCTTTATAATAACCCCAATATGCCCCTATAAACTATCTTCTCGACCTCTGGTAGTTCCAAGTTCAGATAAAATTAAATTAAAACTTAAATTAGATAAACCCGCTCTATTGGTAATAGATGGTAGTGTTGAATATGAAATAAATAGAGATGATGAATTAATATTTAAAAAATCAGATAGTTACGCATACTTTGTAAAGGGACAGAGTTTTTATGATAAATTAAATAGATGCTTTAAAGTAAAATAGAAATTATTTTTTAATTAATTCATTAACCTTTTCTTTAATATTTTTACTTTCCATTATAGAAGAGCCAATTAGTGCAGAATCTACAAATTTTAATATATAGTTTAAATCTTCCTTATTATAAATTCCACTCTCTCCAACTTTTATTTTATTGTTTGGAATTAATGGGGCTAATTTTTCAATTGTTTTTAAATCTATTTTCAATGTTTTTAAATCTCTATTGTTTATCCCTATTATTTTAGCCCCTGCATCTAAGGCTATATCTATTTCTTCCTCATTATGAGTCTCAACTAAACACTCTAAGTCATTCTCCTTAGCATAATCTAAAAATTCTCCAATGTCTTCTCCTAAAACAGAAACTATCAACAAAATAGCATTAGATCCAATTTCACTGGCAATGTCTATCTGATAAAAATCAACGATAAAATCTTTCATCAATATAGAAATATCAAATTTTCTCGCGACTATTAAATTATAATAACTTCCATTAAAGTATTTTGGTTCAGTTAAAATAGATATTCCACAACAACCTCCTTCAATCATTTCTTTTGCAATATTCTCAACATCTTCAAGATCTATCTTTTTTATATTTCCCTTTGATGGAGATGCTGGCTTAATCTCAGTTATTATAGGATTTTTTATCTCTTTTGTCTTTTTTATACTCTTAGATAATTTTAACTTTTTCTTTTTTTCAACATCTATATCTCTATTTTCAATAAAACTTCTTAAATCTTGAATTATATTTTTCCTTTTTTCTAATTCAATCATTTTTTTTCTATCATATACTATTTTTTTTAATATGTTCATAATTATCCCTTTGGATGGATAAAAAGTTAATTCTTTTTTTCTTCTTTAATATATTTTTCCAAGATTTTATTTTTTTTAGGTTCTTCTTTTTGTTTTTCTATAACAACATTTTTTGGAGTTATTAATAAATGCTCATCTCCTAAAATAATTACATTGCCTCCATTTTTTAAAACTTCATCTCTAATTTTTTTAATAATTTCAATAAATTCATCATCAATTTCTTTTTCTAAGTTTGGAGTTTTTGCAATTACTATATATCCTGCCTCAGCCAGAACTATGGCTGTTACAGCATCTTTCTCGTCTTCGATACTACATACTTTAATAACTATTTTTTCATCTTCTACTGAGGTTATTGGAAGTTCTTCAATATCTTGTAAATAATCGTCTATAGAAACTGGTGTGGGAGGATTAAGATTTTCATTATTTTTTCCTTTAAATAGTTTTTTTAATTTTTCCAGCATTAAATCACCTTTTTAAATATCTAATAATTATATCTAACAATTCTGGAATTCCTTCAAAAGTTTTTGCAGATACAAATATTGGTGTATTTTTTAATCTATTTTCTACATATTTTTTTAATATTTCTTTATCAACATTGGTTAATAAATCACATTTGTTAACTACAACTATAATAGGTTTTTGGTATCTAAACTTTAACATATGATGGAGTTTTTCAAAACTTCTTAATAATCCTATACTACCATCAATTACATGAATGACCATATCGGAATCGTTTATTTCTTTAAAAGTTTTTTCTAATATTTTTGGAGTCATAATTGGAGATTGTTTATCTGATGTAGTATATAAACCTCCTAAATCAACAAAAACTATATTTATAAACTCTGGATTTTCTTTACTTCTACCTATCTTTAACTTTCCCCAGTATCTTTTTATTGGCATTTTTGTAGTTCCACCAACTTCAGAAACTAATGAAACATACCTACCAAATAAAGCGTTCATTATAGAAGATTTTCCAGAGTTTTCAGGTCCTAATAGTACTATTTTGAAATTTCTATCTTCCATAATATCACAAAAAGATTTTAAATTTACTTATATTATAGTTTTCTTCATTTCAATATCTTCGCATAATTTAGGAGCTAAGTCGTGATGTTCAGCCAAACCTAACGCTGCCACAGCTCCAATAATTCCTCCTTCACCAGTAACTGGAATTATTTTTATATTGTTTCTTAAGGCGATAGATTTTGCTTCTTCTAATGTAACCATTTTCTTTTTTGCCTTCATAGTAAATAATTTCATACTTTTTGATGGAAATAGTCCATAATATACAGCCATTGCAGTATTATCTGATAAACTTCTCTCTTTTAACAATTTTTTAACAAATTTATCAATTTTATATTTGTATTCTAGATAAACAGCAAAACTTAAAGCAATTGAAACGCAATTTTGAGTTTTGTTAGGATTTCCCGGATATAGTTGGACAATTGTATGGTCTAAGTAATAACCTAACTTATGTTTCTCTACTTCTAAACCAATTTCGTGAGCCAAAACCCAAGTGGCTCCTTTCTCTTTTGTGTCTGTATCATCTATACCAATAATAACCTTCTCCATTTTTGGAGTTACCACTTCAGCCCTTCCTATTTTTGAACCACCACCCTTCTCTAAGATATTTACTTCAATGACATTTTCAGCCCCTTTTCTTAATTCAGTCCCTACTCCTCCTCCAGCTAATCCAGCATAGACGATATGAA
Source organism: Methanocaldococcus sp. (assembly GCF_024490875.1). Taxonomy (NCBI): domain Archaea; kingdom Methanobacteriati; phylum Methanobacteriota; class Methanococci; order Methanococcales; family Methanocaldococcaceae; genus Methanocaldococcus; species Methanocaldococcus sp. The sequence continues at coordinate 30,009 of NZ_JACCLX010000039.1, read as the reverse complement.
CTTTATCATTTTCAATATAAACTTCCTCAATTCCAGCGGCAGATAATGAAGGAACTAAATTTAATTTTTCTTTACCAATTTTAGTTACAAAATGATGTTTATTTCCATTTCTCCACGCTGATAAAATTAATGGAGAAGTTCTCTTATATTGATATATAACCCACTCACTGCCATTAGGACAAGGATGTTCCTCAACTATTTCAACAAAATTTAGAGCATCATCAACCATAGCTATAACTTTTTTATAATGAATATCATTATGATGCATAAAATCACCTAAATATTTATTTATCTCTAATAATAAATCTTGATATTGCCCTAATTATGTCTCCATCTGAAATTATTCCAACTAACTTGTTATTATCATCAACGACTGGAAGTTGATTAATAATTTCTGTCTTTCCAGTAATATCCATTTTTTTAATAGCCTCTAATATACTTGCATTTTTATCTATGGTAACCACATCTTTAGTCATTACATCCTCAATTTTAGTTTCTAATGTGTATCTATCCCTTATTAAATTGTATCCAATGTCAGTTGTTGTAACGATTCCTATAACTTTATTTTCGTCATTAACTACAGGCAAGGAGCTAATTTTATATTTTAACATTTTTTCAAATGCCTCTATAACACCTTCATCTTTTTTTGCTGTTATAACATTTTTTGTCATTATATCCTTTACTTTTATATCTTTTAGGGCATAAACCATTTATAACACCTATTGAAATTTTATTGGATTAATTTTTAGTATCTATTATTATATAATAAATAATATTGAAAATAAGATGCCTAAAGGCATCCCATTTCCTTATTGTTTATATATGCGAAAGTCTTTAATATATTGTGTTTAGGTCTAATAAGAATATTGAAGTTTTTCTATAATTTATCTAATAGCTATATTAAATGATTTTAATAATAATATGCATTATGTGGTAATATGAACTTATTTAAATACATTAGAAAAGATAAAAAAACCTTATTATTGCTTTTTAGTGGCATAGTTACATTTATATTTATATTTATTCCATTTCTCAGATTTGAAATGGTAGGAGTTCCGCACAAAATAAATGCATATCCAAGTATTTCCGCATTATGTGGTCTTGTGTTAGGTCCTATATATGGAGCTCTTGCGATAGGAGTTTCTACATTAATTTACTTTTTTATAAAACCAAAAGCGTTTTATTTTGGATTATATTCAATAATGCCTCCAGTACTAGCAACAATATCAGCAGGAGCACTATCAGAAGGTAAATGGAAGTATTCTATATTAATATTTATTGTGGGGTTATTAATATTTTATTCAACAAATGTTGGTAGAGTTGCATTTTATCATCCTATTTTAACAATTTTTGCTTTACTTCTTGTTGTTATTTGTAGAGATAAAATAAGCAAATTATTATTCAACAAAGATTTTAAAAAAACCCTAATTGGAGCTTTAATATTATCATTTACATCAGTTATGGTTGATCATCTTTATGGTTCTATTTTGGGAATACTGTATTTACATCTAAATGCAGAGGATTACATTATATCTATTCCCGAATATATAAAAGAAAGAATAGTTATGACAATCGTGGGAGCTATATTTGTAATTCTTGTATTAGAAATTAGTAAATGTTTCTTAAAAAATGCTACGAAATTAAAAGAAGAATTATTAAGAAAATACATTGATGAAGAAGTAAAATTAGGTCGTAAATTTAATGTAGATGAGAAATTACTAAAAAAGTATAATTTAAAAATACCCTCTGAAGAAGAGCAAAAAGAAATTTTAATGAATATTGTAGATATTATGGTATTAAAAAATAACAAAAAAACTAAAAAAGGTTAATTATAACAATGTACTTTCTTTTATTTTTTCAAGAACCTTAGGAATGTTTCTTTTCTTTGCTTCTTTTAGTTTTTCCAATACATTAACGATTTTATTAATTTCAGAGTTGAATTTTTTATCTGAATGTTTTAAATAGACAATTTCTTTTTTTGCGTAGGATTGTTCTACTACAGAACTTTTGTGAATGATAGAGATACACTCCAAACCTAATATTTTCTTAACATCGTTAACAACTGTTTCTGGCAACTCATCAGCTTTGTTTATTATAAATCCTACTGGCTCACTTTCTAAATAATTTTTTCCAATTACTATGGTATTAATAGCCCCCTGCAAACTTGGACCAAATGCAGTATAATCCAAAATTGGAACAAAGTAGTTAGAAAACCCTAACGCTAAGTATGTTTCAATACCACTTGATGTTGTTGGGGCATCTATAAATATATAGTCGTAATCTTTTAACTCATCAAATTTTTTTAGCACATCTATGTCAAATTTTAAGTAATCAGTAAGTGACTTACCAATTGACAATAATTCAAGATTTTCAATTAATGTTTTAACTATGGCATCTTTTATTGAACCTCCACTTTCTATTACATCCAACAAAAATACGTCTGATTTTATATTTAAAAGATGAGATAAGGATTTTGATCCTATATCTCCATCAATAAGCAAAACTTTCTTATTTTTTATTGCCAATGCTGCTGCAACATTTGCTGTAATGATTGTTTTTCCTACACCACCCTTTGCAACAGAAAATGTAACTATTTTCATACATTATTCACCCATTATCTTTCTTTATCTCCAAGCATTCCAATTATAATTTTTGGGATTTTTGCTTCTTCCCACTTGGCTTCCCATTTTAAAATATTCTCAATAATTTCTAAAGATTCTTCTCCTTTTTTAGTCAGATAATATTTATTTCCGATTTTTTGTATTAAATTTTCGTTCTCTAATTCACTTAATCTTTCAGCAAGAGTTCTTGTACTAACACTACAGCCATCCCTATCCATAGCTTCCTTTATGTTAGTAAAAGAATTAACCCCATCTTTAATTTTATATAATATTTCTATTGTTCCCTTTTTACCAAGAACTTGAAATATTGGCATAGTATCACACTTATACTAAATTATAAAACTAAATTATAAACAAAATTATAGCGCTATATAAAATTAAATGTTGAAATTATATTAAAACTTTAAGTAAATATAACTTAATTAAAAATCTAAAATTAAAAATCTAAACTAAATATTTTTACATTCAAATTTAAAGATAAATATTTTTTAAATTTATTTAATCCATAAACTTCTGTTGAATAATGTGTAGCATCAACAACAACTAAACCAAGATCCTCAGCCAAAATTTTTGAGTGGTGAGTTAAATCTCCTGAAAGATATACATCTGCCTTTTCAGAAACATATTTTATAGAGGATTGAGATAAACCATATCCTGATAAAACTGCTAATTTAAAGTTATCTCCTACTTCTTTACTCTTAACAACAATAGGATTTTTGTAGATATATTTTTTAGTTATATCCAAAAATTCTTCAAATGTTCCTCTAAATAGTCCAACTCTCCCAAGTCCATTATCATATAAAGGCTCAACATTCTCCAAATTATAAACTTCAGCTAAAGCATCATTTAACCCATTTTTGCAGATATCTAAGTTTGTATGGGCAGAGTATAAAATAATGTCATTTTCCATTAATATTTTTAGTTTTTTATAAATAATGCCTGTAAAATTTTTTATTGGGTCTTTTAATAATGGATGATGTGTAAATAAAAAATCTACTTTCTCTTTTTCGGCTTTTTTAATAACTGACAGTGAAGGATCTAAGGCAATGCCCATTTTTTCTATATCTTTGTCTAAGTTGTCTCCAACTTGTAATCCTACATTGTCTCCTTCAATTGCCAACTCCTTTGGTGCAAAACTTTCAATAAATTCTATAATTTCCTTGGCTTTCATAACCTTACCTCCAAAATATTTTTAAATTTAATATAACAATTTCTTTATTAAAAATATTTTCTCTAAAAATCAAAATTGGGATTTAAATGAAATATCTAATATTGAAAGTAACGAATAGATGTAATTTAAAATGTATTTACTGCTATGCTAACAATAAAAATAATAAAGATATGGATTTTAAAACAGCCAAAAACGCTATAAACTATTTAACAAATTTAGATAATAAGATAAAAATACAATTTACTGGCGGAGAGCCCCTATTAAATTTTAATTTAATTGAAAAAGTTGTTGAATATTGTAATAACAAATACAATGACTTTAAAATTGAATATGCAATTCAAACCAATGGAAGTTTAATTACTGAAAAAATGGCAGAAAAAATCAAGGAACTTAATATAAAAGTTGGAGTTAGTATTGATGGATTGGAGATAAATGATATTTTGAGACCTTATAAAGATGGAAAATCATCAACCTTAGACACATTGAGAGGAATGTATATTTTAAAATCTTATAATGTTCCTTTTGGAATAACAACAGTTGTTACAAATAAAAATCTACCATATTTAGAGGATTTTGTTAAATACCTAATTGCTTTTGGCGTAAAAAGTATAAGTTTTGACTTATTAAAAGTAACAAAAAAAGAAGATTTAAAGTTAATGCCAAATTTTGAGGAATTTAACAACTTACTAAATAAATTAAAAAGTTATCCAATCTATATAAAAAATTTACAAAAAAGAGATAAAAATAAATATTGCTATTTAAACTCTGGAGATTTGCTATTTGTTAATGAATATGGAGATGTTTATTTATGCCCTGCATTGGAAGGGTTTAAATGCTTAGGAAATATAAATAAAGATAATATAGAATTACCTAAGGTAAAAAGTAATCAATGTTTTGCAAGAGAATTTTTAATGAAACTATTTGGTGAAAATTATGGAAGAAGATGAATTTATAAAAATCTTATCAAATGAATTATTGAAAGGTAGTAAAATGCTATCAAAACATTGTCAAAAATGTGGTTATCCTCTATTTGAAAAGAATGGGAAAATATACTGCCCTGTATGTGAAAGGATTAAAGAGGAAGAGATAAAAACTAAGGATAAAGAAAAAGAATTAACTACTCAAAAAGATAAAGAGGATAAAAAAGTAGAAGTAAATATTGAAGAAATAATAAAAGAAAAAATAAATTACTTGGGAGAGAAATTAAAAAATGAAAATGAAATTAATAGAATTAAAGAAATCGCAGAAACTTTATATATTTTGATTAAAATCCTTAAGAAAATTAAATAACCATTTGGTGGGAATGTGATTTTAAAACTTAATGGATATGGATACAGTTCAAATTCTTACTTAATAAAAACTAAAAATAAAAATATTCTTATAGATCCAGGAATCGAAGAAAATTTTAGCATATTAATGGATGAATTGAAAAGATATGGCATAAAAGATATTGACTTAATTATAAATACTCACTGTCATTATGACCATACATCTGCAAATTACTTAGTTGAGGAATATTTTAACTGCCCAACAGTTATAGAGGATAAAGAAGTTAAACATTTAAAAAGTGGAGATAAAGTTACAGTTTCATCTTTATTTGAAAGAGACCTTAAACCTCCAAAGGAGATAATTCCACTATCAGAAATTGAGGAAGAATTAAAAAAATATGATTTAGAAGTTATAAGAACACCGGGACATACCTATGGCTCAATTTCAATAATATACAAAGATAGTTTAATAACTGGAGATACTATTTTTTCTTATGGCGTAGGAAGATGGGATTTACCTACTGGAAATATTATAGAGTTGAGAGATTCTATAAATAAGTTGGAAAGAATAGCGTATGAGAGAAATATAGATAAGATATATCCTGGACATGGAGATGTAGGAGATAGAATGGCTTTTAGTTATGCTAAGTTATTTTTGTAGAGGGAGATAATAATGAAAGTTATAATTCCAATATCTCCAATAAACTCTTTAAAAACCAGACTATCAGAATTTTTAAATGACGAAGAGAGAAAAAACTTATTATTTAATATGCTTAAAGACATTAAAAAAGCCTTAGAAGGTTTAGATATAGTGGTTGTTAGTAAAGATAAGGAAGTACTAAATTTTGCTAAAAATGAGTTAAACGCCCAAATTATAAAAGAAAAATATAATGGATTAAATAACGCTATAAAGCAGGCATTTAAAGAAATAGACGATGAGGAAATTATTATTATTCCCGCAGATGTTCCTTTAATTAATAAAAAGCATATTGAAGATATATTAAATCTATCTAAACATTATGACTTAATTATTGCCCCATCAAGAGGAGGAGGAACTAATTTATTATATTTAAAATCGAAGAATTTGATTGAAATAAAATATGAGGGTTTTAGCTTTTTAAAACACTTAGAAGAGGCAAAAAAGAGAAATTTAAAATATTATATTTATGACTCTTTTTTAATTTCAGTTGATATTAATACTCCAGAAGATTTGGGGGAGATATTTATACACGGAGATTCCTCTTTTACAAAAAAATATTTAGAGAGTTTAGGGATTACTGTGGAGCCAAAGCATTCATCTGCTGGTAGATTTATAATAAGGAGGGAGTAAAATGAGAAGATATTTAAAATTACATAGTATTAATAAAGCAAAATTTATAGTAAATAATTATATAGATAAATTAAAAAATGAGATTGAAGAGGTTAATTTATTTAACGCCATTGGTAGAGTTTTGGCTGAAGATGTATTTTCAGATGTTGATATTCCACCTTACGATAGAGCAAAGATGGATGGATATGCAGTTAAGGCAGAAGACACCTATGAGGCAGATGAAAATAATCCAATAGAATTGAAAATAATTGGCTCATTAAAGGCAGGAGAAATTAAAGACCTAAAAATAAATAATGGAGAATGTGTAGAAATAGCAACTGGGGCTGTAATTCCAAAGGGTTCTAATGCAGTTGTAATGGTTGAATACACAGAAAAAAAAGATAACAAAGTTTTAATATATAAGGCAGTCCCTCCTATGGAAAATATTCAATTCACTGGCTCAGATATAATGACTGGTGAATTAGTTTTAAGAAAAAACACTAAATTGACTCCAAGAGATATAGGAGTTTTAGCGGCAATTGGTAGAAACAAAGTTAAAGTTTATAAAAAATTAAAATTTGGAATTATCTCAACTGGCAACGAACTTATAAGTCCAGGAGAACCTTTAAAATTTGGAAAAATTTATGATATCAATACATATACATTGGCATCATATATAAAAAATCTTGGATATGATTTTGAATTTTTTGGAATATCTAAGGATGATGTAGAAGATTTAAAAGAAAAAATTAAAAAGGCATTAAAAAAATGCGACATAATTTTATTGAGTGGGGGAACTTCAGCAGGAGTTGGAGATTTAACTGAAACTGCTATTAAAGAATTAGGTGGAGAGATTTTAATTCACGGAATAAAGATAAAACCGGGAAAGCCAACAATAATTGGAAAAATTGATAATAAATTAATTGTCGGATTGCCAGGATATCCTACATCTTGCTTAACAATATTTGATGTTCTCTTTGGTGACAAAAAAAATGTTGTAAAGGCGAAGTTTCCTTTAAGATACATGTCTGCTATGGGTAGAGTTGAATACTTACCAGTTATTTTAGTTAAGCATAAAAATGGATATTCAGCATATCCTATAACTAAGGGTAGTGGAGCAATAACATCTCTATCAGAGGCGGATGGATACATTGTTGTAGAGGAGAATAAAGAAATCTTAGAGAATGAAGAAGTTAATGTATATTTATTTGGAGATGTTAAAGTTGGATTGAATATAATTGGTAGTCACTGTATAGGAATTGACTTAATTTTAAAAGAAACTAATTTATTGGCAAAGACAATAAATGTTGGTTCCTTAGGAGGATTGTTGGCAATAAAAAGAGGAGAGTCAGATATTTCAGGAATTCATCTGTTGGATGAGAAAACCAACGAATATAATATTCCATTCTTAGAGAGATATAAAATTAAAGATGCAGTTTTGGTTAGGGGGTATATTAGAGAGCAGGGTTTTATGTTTAGGAAAGAATTCAACTTTAAAACTATTGAGGACATTTTGAAAAATATATATAATTTGGAGTTTATAAATAGAAATAAAGGTTCTGGGACAAGGATATTGTTTGATAAGTTTTTAAAAGAAAATAAAATTAATCCAAAAGAGATTAAAGGATACAACATAGAGGCAAAAACTCATTCAGCAGTGGCAACAGCAGTGGCTATGAAAAAGGCAGATATTGGATTAGGGATAAAGACAGTTGCAGAACAGTATGGATTAGGATTTATAAAGTTAGCAGATGAGCATTATGATTTTTTAATTAGAAAGGAAAGGTTTAATGATGAAGATGTAAAGAAATTTATTGAAGGTTTAAAAAAAGTTAAATTGCCATTTGAAAAGCCAGAAAATTGTGGAGAAATTATATGGGAAAATTAAATGGTTCATAGTTTTGAGTATTAAACATATTTAATGAAGATAAAAATAAATCTCCTATTGTTTAAATTTTACTTAAAAATATACAAAGTGGGGATGGTTATGGAAAAAATAGAGGCATTAATAGACAATACATACAAGACCGTTGATGATAAAGCCATAATTTACCTTTATCTAACTAACTCTATATTAAAGGATAGAGATTTTAAACCATACTTTTATGTTGAGTTGAATAAAGATAAGATAGATTATGAAGATATTGAGACAATAAAAGATTTTCTTTTAAAAAATGATTTGTTAAAATTTGTTGAAGATTTTAAAGTAGTTAAAAAAAAGATATTTAAAAAAGAAAAAGAAATTTTAAAAATTATTGCCACTCATCCACAAAAAGTTCCGAAACTTAGAAAAGTTAGAGAATGTCCAATTGTTAAAGAAATTTACGAGCATGATATTCCTTTTGCTAAGAGATATTTAATTGATAAAGATATTATTCCTATGACATATTGGGATTTTGAAAATAATAAACCAGTAAGTAGAGAGATTCCTAAATTAAAGGCAGTATCTTTTGATATTGAAGTTTATAATAGAGATACCGAGCCAGACCCAGAAAGAGACTCAATATTAATGGCAAGTTTTTGGGACGAAAATGGAAGAAAAGTTATTACCTATAAAGAATTTGATCATCCAAATATTGAAGTCGTTGAAAATGAAAAAATGTTAATTAAAAAAATAATTGAAACATTGAGGCAGTATGATATTATCTACACTTACAATGGAGATAACTTTGACTTTCCTTACTTAAAAGAGAGGGCTAAATTATACAACATAAAAGTTGAGTTGGGAAAGGAAAATGAAGAAATAAAAATAAAAAGAGGGGGAATGGAATATAGAAGTTATATTCCAGGAAGAGTTCATATTGATTTATATCCAATTTCAAGAAGATTGTTAAAATTAACAAAATACACATTGGAAGATGTTGTCTATAATCTATTTGGAATTAAAAAGTTGAAGATTTCGCACAAAGATATTGCAAATTATTGGATAAATAATGATAAAACTCTAGTTGAATATTCCTTACAAGACGCTAAATATACATACAAAGTAGGAAATTATTTCTTCCCTTTAGAAGTGATGTTTTCAAGAATTGTTAATCAGACACCATTTGAGATTACAAGAATGACTTCTGGGCAGATGGTTGAATATTTACTAATGAAAAATGCATTTAAGGAAAATATGATAGTTCCGAACAAGCCAGATGATGAAGAATATAGAAGGCGTTTATTAACTACATATGAAGGAGGATATGTTAAAAGCCCAGAAAAGGGAATATTTGAGGATATAATATCATTGGACTTCAGAAGTTTGTATCCATCTATAATAATTTCCTATAATATAAGCCCAGATACATTGGACTGTGAATGTTGTAAAGATGAAAGTGAAAAAATATTAGGACATTGGTTCTGTAAAAAAAGAGAGGGTTTAATTCCAAAAACATTGAGAAATTTAATTGAGAGAAGAATAAATATTAAGAAAAAAATGAAACAACTAAATAAAGAAGATGAGGAATATAAATTACTAAATTATGAGCAACAATCTTTAAAGATTTTGGCTAATAGTATCTTACCAGATGAATATTTAACTATTATAGAAAATGATGAGAAATGTAAAGTGGTAAAGATAGGGGAATATATTGATAAATTAATGGAAAGATATGGAAGTAAAATTAAAGTCAGTGGAGATAGTGAAATCCTGAATTTATCAACTATAAACTTAAAAACATTCTCCTTTAATATAGAAAGTAAAGAAAGTTCTATAAACAAAGTTAAAGGATTAATAAGGCATAAATACTCTGGGAAGGCATATAAAATAAGGTTGAGATCTGGAAGAACGATAAAAATAACTGAAGGTCATAGTTTATTTAAATATGAAAATGGAAGAATTGTATGCATTAAAGGTAACGAAATAAAGGTTGGAGATTTAATTGTGGTTCCAAAAAAATTAAAATCTGCCAATAAAGAGATATATATAAATATTCCAAAAGGATTAGTTAATGCTGATGAAGAAGAGATTAAAAATATTCATATAAGAAAATACAAAAATAAGGAGTTTTTCGTTAAATTATTGAAAACTATTGAAAGTATAGAAAATAAAGAGTTTGATAAAGGATTTACTGACAGTTTAGAATATTTAAACGAACTTAACTTAATTACATTTAAAAAATATTCAAAAATAAATAAGATAACTGTTAATATATCAAATAAAAAGAAATTTGCCATTTATAAAAAGTATGTTGAGACATTTTTAAAATATGGGAATTTTAAAAAGAATTTTTGCAGTATCCCATATTTAAAAATAAAGGATTTCGTATTAAAATTGCCTGATAAAGAATTTGAAGATTGTGAAATTGGAGCATACTCTGAAAAGTTAGATGCAATTTTAAAGTTAGATGAAAAGTTGGCAAAGTTTTTAGGAGTTTTCGTTCCAAGGGGAGTATTATCCAAGATTGTACAAGATGACTACATTATTTACGAAGTGGCAGTTTATAAATCAATTCCTGAGCATCAAGAGAAGGTTTTAGAGATATTTAGGGAAGTTTTTGGTTCTGGTAGTATCTCTAAGGATAAAGTGAGGATGGAAAAAAAGATAGTTTATCTATTGTTAAAGTATATCTTTAAATTTGGAGATAAAGGAAAAGATACTAAAAAACGCATTCCAGAAGAGTTATTTTTTGCTAAAGAAAGTGTTATAAGAAGTTTTATAGAGGGCTTCATTATAGCAAAGAAAAACAAATTTAAAGAGCCATTAACATTTATGGCTAAGGATGAAGAATATTTATATCAATTAATGTTATTGTTCAACTTAGTGGGAATTCCTACAAGATTCACACCAGTTAAAAATAAAGGTTATAAATTAACTGTAATCCCTTCAAATACACGCAACTATCTATTTGATAAAGATTTAATGCTCGATAAAGTTAAAAGTATTGAAGAGTTTGAATATAACGGCTATGTTTATGATTTAAGTGTAGAAGAAAATGAAAACTTTTTAGTTAATAATATATATGCTCACAATAGCCATTATGGTTATTTAGCATATCCAAGAGCAAGATTTTACAGTAAGGAATGTGCAGAAATTGTTACATACTTAGGTAGGAAGTATATACAACAAACAATAGAAGAGGCTGAAAAATTTGGATTTAAAGTAATCTATGCGGACAGTGTTTCTGGAAATACAGAAATAATAATTAGAGAAAAAGGGGAAATAAAATTTACAAAAATTAAAGATTTATTCAAGAAAGTTGAATATAAACTTGGTGATAAAGAATATTGCACTCTACAAGATGTTGAGGCACTAACATTAGATGATAATGGTAAATTAGTTTGGAAAAAAATTCCATATATTATGAGACATTTAGCAAGAAAAAAGATGTATAGAGTATGGATTACAAATAGTTGGTATATAGATGTTACCGAAGACCATTCACTAATTGGCTACTTAAATACAAAATCTATAAAAAAAGTGAAAAAAATTGGAGAAAGGTTTATAGAAATTAAGCCTTGTGAAATCGGAAAAACTGTAAAGTCTTTAATAACTCTAAATGGAACTTTAATAAAAGATAGTGATTTTGCTATAAATATAGGAGTTAAGTTTTGGGAATTAATTGGATTATTAATAGGAGAGGGTAGTTGGGAAGATTATACAAATATTGCAAAATATTACTTACATTTGTCAGCAGGACTTGATAGAGATGAAATAGTTAATAAAATATTAGAACCTCTTAAAAAGGCAGGAGTTATTACATATTACTATGTAAATAGAAAGGGAGATGTTAAAATTTTGAGCAAGAAGTTAGTAAAGTTTATGAGAGTATTTAAAGATGAGAATGACAGAAAGATAATTCCAAAGTTTTTATACAAATTAAGAAGAAAATATATTGAAGCGTTTTTAAGGGGTTTTTTCAGTGCAGATGGTAGTGTAATAATAAAAAGAGGATATCCAGAAGTTATGCTAACATGTATTAATGAGGAACTGTTAAAAAGTATAAGGAAACTCCTATGGCTTGTAGGAATTTCTCACTCCATATTTAAAGATAGTGGAACATATTCAATGTATATATTCATTAAAAATAAGTGGTTATTCGCTAAAAGAATAGGTTTTTTAATTGAGAGGAAACAGAAAAAACTTATAGACCATTTAAAACCAAACAGTAGATATAAATCAACTTTCTTTGATTTTGATTTAGTTAATGTTAAAAAAGTAGAAGAAATTGACTACAATGACTATGTCTATGATATTGAAGTTGAGGAATCACATAGATTCTTTGCAAATGGAATTTTAGTTCATAATACTGATGGATTCTATGCAATTTGGAAAGAAAAAATTAGCAAAGATGAGTTAATAAAAAAAGCATTGGAATTTATTGAATATATAAACTCAAAACTGCCTGGAACTATGGAGTTAGAATTTGAGGGCTACTTTAAAAGAGGTATCTTTGTTACTAAAAAGAAATACGCCCTAATTGATGAGAATGGGAAAATTACAATTAAAGGTCTTGAATATATTAGAAGAGATTGGTCTAAAATAGCAAAGATAACTCAAAAAAAGGTTTTAGAGGCATTATTAGTTGAAGGTAATATAGAGAAAGCAAAAAAAATAATTCAAGATGTTATTAAAAATTTAAGAGAAGGAAAAATAAAAAAAGAGGATTTAATAATTTATACTCAACTAACAAAAGATCCCAGAGAGTATAAAACCACTGCCCCACATGTTGAAATTGCTAAGAAATTGATGAGAGAAGGAAAGAAAATTAAAGTTGGAGACATTATTGGATATATAATAGTTAAAGGATCTAAATCTATAAGTGAGAGAGCAAAACTTCCAGAAGAAGTAGATATTGATGATGTAGATGTAAATTATTATATAGATAACCAAATTTTGCCACCAGTTTTGAGAATTATGGAGGCTGTAGGAGTTTCAAAAAATGAGTTAAAGAAAGAAGGATCTCAATTAACATTAGATAAGTTCATACTATGAAATAGTTAAAAAAATAAATTTATTTTAAAAAGGCATCTAAAGTTAGTTGTTTCCCTTTGTCTTCTTTCTTTTTTTCTTTCTTACTTTCTTTTTCTTTTTTAGATTTTTTAGAAGTTTCTTTTGTTTCTTCTTTTAACTCTGTTTTTGTTTTATCTTCTCCATCTATTTTTTCCTCTGTTTTTATATTTATATCTTTTTTAATCTCTATTTTTTTTTCTATTTGAGTTTCTATATTTCCTTTAAGTTTCTCTGGGTCTTTTTTCTTTTTTCTTTCTAATTTTTTCTTTTCTTTCAATATTTTTAATATTTCAGATGCTAATTTATTACCTACTAAAACTTTTAACTCATCCTCATTTATATTAAAGTAATCGACTAAATCAGCGGCAATATATGGATTTTCTTTAGCAATTACTTTTAGCATTTGTAAGTCAAATCTCGCTCTCTTTGATGAAGTATGGGTTTTCTCTCCAATTTTCTTTAATATTTTATTTAATATTTCTCTCTCCGCCTTTGTCTGGGTTAGTAATCTAAATATTTTCGGATAACTGTATGGCGTCCATTTTCTATATTTCTCATCTTTTGATAAAGCAACACCAGCAGTCATTAATGTCGTTGCATACTTCCAAAAACTGTAATTTTGTCTTCTCATCACCCTACCTAAATATCTATCCGCCTTAGATAAATATTCAAAAGCCCTATTTATTTCTTCCAACTTTTCATACTCTTTTGGAACATTTTCGGCAATCCATTCTATTATAACATCTGGTGTTTCATCAACATTCATCAATGCAGTTGTAGCAACTCCATAGTTAGTAGTTTTTAAAATTATCCTTAGAGCATCAAAAATATTTGCCTCTCTATTTCTATCTGGTAATTTTTGAACAGCATCATAGCTTAAATCTCCAGACAAAGCTAATGCCTCCAAATCATTTATAGCACTTCTCAAATCCCCAGCGGCTCTTAGGGCTATCATTTTTAATGTTCTATCATCCACATCAAGTTTTTCTTTTTCAGCTATCCTCTTTAAAACTTTATATATGGCAGTTTTACTCAACGGTTTTAGTTGAACAACCTCTACATAAGGTAAAAGATTCCTTATTGATGTAGCATATGCATCATTTGCTATCAAAATTATTGGGTTTTTTGCCTTCTTTATAACTTTTATTAGTTCAGAAACTCCACCAGCATCTTCTTTTCCTGAAATTCCATCAACTTCATCTAAGATAATTAAAAATTTCTTCCCAAATATTGATGATGATGTTGCCGCATGACCAACAATTTTTTTTATTACTGAACCACTCCTTTTATCACTCGCATTTAACTCAATAACTTCAAAGCCATAATCATTTGCCAAAGCATAAGCCATTGTAGTTTTTCCACAGCCAGGAGGTCCAACTAATAAAATTGGTTTTGGTTTTTCTCCTTTTAAATAACTTTCAATCCAACCTTTTAATTTTTCTTTGACTTTTTCATTTCCAACAACTTCCTTTAAAGATTTTGGTCTATACTTTTCCACCCAACTTAACATAAAAATCCCTAAACTTTATTTTTTAAGAATTTTAAAGTCTAAAGATAAAACATACTCTCGTGGAGCATAACTTTTGACAATTCTCTTTTCTAATACTTTACAATCACATTTTTTTTCAAATAACTTTATTGCCTCGTCAAAATCAGAGCCAATTGTATAGTAATGTATAACTCCTCCCTCATTTACTATTTCTAATGCTTTATCTATAAATTTATGGGAGTATTTTGGCAAATTCATTATAACTCTATTTCCCCTAACTTCAACATCTCTAACATCGCTCAATATAGGAATTATTTTATGCTCTAATTTATTTAATTTTATATTTCTTTTTAAAAGTTCTATTGCATGTGGATTTATATCTATGGCATATATTTTTTTAGCGTTTCTGCATGCAATTGAAAAGGGTCCAACTCCTGCAAACATATCAACAACTATATCGTTTAAATTAACTTTTTTCATAATTCTTGCTCTTTCACCACTTAACCTTGGAGAGAAATAAACCTTCGCAATATCAACATACAATCTATAACCATTTTCTTTGTGTAGTGTTAAAGTTCTATTCTCTCCCGCTAAATGCTCCAACTCTCTAACTCTAAACTCTCCCTTAACCTCACTTTTTCTTCTAAAAACTCCTTTACATGGAATTAATTTATATGCAATTTCTCCAATCTCCTTTCTCGTTTTTTCATCAATTTCATCAGATATTTGCAAAATTACTAAATCTCCAATAACATCATAAGATAAAGATATTAATCCCTCATCAATCTCCTTTCTAAATCTTTTTGATATAACTTCTCTAAAACTTGGTTTTCTTTTAATCTCTTTTTTCTTTAAATCTTTTTCAACTATTTCAATATTTGGAATTAAATCTTTTAAATTAATATTCTTTAAATTCTCTTCATTTAATGGAATGTATAAAAAATCTCCCTCCTTTACTATTTTGTAATTTTTATTTAGCAATTTGTTTTCTAACAACAATCTTCTTATTTTTTCTCCTTCTTTGGCATAGACCTTTGCACATAAAACCAATTTCTCACCGTTTTAATGCCTTTAAATAATCTTTTAGATTTATTAATTTTTTATTTTTTATATCAAGTGTGTATAAATTGATTTGTAAATTCTTATATCTTTGTTTATTCTCAATAAGATTTATTAAATCAAAGAATTCTTTTGCGTGCAAGAAAGCAGTTATGTTTTCAATAACAATGTTAATTTTTTCATTTGGGTTGTATTTCTCTATCGTTTTGTGGATTTTTCCAAAGCCCTCTTCAAATAATGTTTCAATTTCGTAGTTCTCATCTCTATCAACAAAATACACATCAACAATTATATTCTTGTTCTTTCCTTCCTTTGGATGTTCGGTTTTGATGATGTTTTCTTTAATAGCATCCCAATCTTTTTCTTTGTCGTCTTTTTGAATTTTTTCATCTTTTTCAAGTTTTTTGATTAAACAATGAGTGACAAAGGATTTTACATTTATATGCTCTTTACTTTCGTTTTCTCCTTCATTTATGATTCCTAAGGTAGTATAATATTTATTGTTAATTTTTTCAAGTATTTCTTTATATTTTTCTTTGGCAAAATTAAGGATAGCATCCATTGGTGCAGTTTGCGGAGCATTTTCTATATCAACAAAACCAAAAAGTGCTTTTGTAATATTAATTTTTTCTTCAAAGGATAATTTTCTTGGGATTATTTCAATGATTTTTGCTTTTAAATTTAATTTGTTCCACTTTATTTCGTTTAGGATTGTTTTGTATTTTTCAAAGATATTTTCAGATTTTGTATAGAAAATAACAATTCCTCTTTCTTTTGAAAATATTGCCCATAATCTATCGGCAAGATTATCTTTATCTATGTCATTTTTAGAATCTAACTCTATAAGAAATATGTTTCCTTCATCGAGGTATCTTTCAATCTCATATTTGTTCCAATCCTCCTTTAAACTTAGCTTTTTAACTTCTGGGATTCCTCCATATTTTTCTCTACAAATTCTTAATAATAATGTCTCAAATGTTTGAATGTAGTTGTCATCTTTATAATCTTTAAATAAAACAATTAATGGTTCTCCTCTTTTTATTCCCTCAACATTACCACCAAATAAAAATTCTATAGGCTCTTTAAATTCTTCAATTTCTGTTTCTTTGGTTTCATTTGCGTTTGAAACAGTAGTATTTACTATTTCAATTTTTTCTGTTAATGTATCTTCTTTAATTCCTTTAATTACAGATTCTTGTTTTTCTTTCTGAATATTAAGAGTTTCTTTAATTCCCAAGTTTTTAGCCATTTTAAGTCCCCTAAAATCAGTAATATTTAGTGAAGGTTCTGAAATAGCAATCTTAGGAATACTAAAACTCTTTTCTATCTGTTTTAAGATTAGATAATCGCTATTTAATTTATTTTGAGTGTATTCAATTTCTGGATTTAAAATTTTAACTTTTGGAATGTATAAGTCATTTTTATCTTTTGAAATGTTAAATTCTATGTTAATTCCAGCATTTAAAAATGTAATATTTGGAAATATAGTCTCAAATTTTGGAATTAATAAAGAGTTTTCAGCTTTTGTAATGTTAAAGCTTTTATCTACATTTATATTTAAAAATTCATAATATGGAGTTGTTAGTTTGATGTTTGGTATTTTCAGTTCGAGATTTTTTCTTTGTAGAGTTATATTTTTCTCTAAAATAACATGTTTAAAGTTTAATTTTGCATTATCAAAAACAATTTTTGGAATTTCAAAAATTTTTGTCTCTTCATTGCTTATAGTTTTTTCTTTAAGTTCTTTTTGTTTTGAAATGTTGATGATTTGAGAACTTTTATTTTCTTTTTGTTGTTTTTTATCAGTTATTTTTCTTCTTTTTTCTCTATCTTTATATTTATCTTCATATTTTAATAGAATTTTTTCATTCATTTTAATCTCCTCAATCTGTATGGAAAGTCTCTTAAGAAATCACCATAATACATTAAAATAGGCAACTTTCCATAGTTAGTAATTTCCCAATATTCACTGTTCTCAATAGTTAAAATTATTGCAAGTTTTAAAAATAAGATAGGAGCAACTTTATTTAAAAAATCAAAAAGTAAAATTTTGGGTTTTGATAATTCTTCTTCATAAGGTATTTCATAATTATATTTAGTTCTATAAATTATTTTATTGTTTCTGTAATCATTTTTAGCATGATAATATCTATCTACAATTTCTTTTTTTGGCCATTTCACAATATATTTTTCATCTATTATAAAGAGATACACATCTTTTAAATTTATTTTTGCATTTTCAATATTTATTTCCTCAAATACATTTTCAAGGGATTTTTTAACAAGTTCTTTGTATGTTTCTTTTAAGTTCTCGGGCTTTTCAACAATATATTTAAAAATTTCATAAAATTTTTCATAACCCTCTTTATATTTTTCATATTCAAAATAATAATCATAATATTTTTCATAATTGAAAAAATCAAAGAAATGCCATAAAATTATTTGCATATTAAACAAACTATCTCCAATACTCCCTTTTTCATAATACCATATTGTATAATCTTTTTTAAATGCATCACTATTAACATCTGGAACAAACATAGGACAAAATCCTAAAAATTCTTTTATCTCCCCAAAATGCTCATTTAATTTTGGATATGCTGAAACTAAATATTTCCAATGGATTCCATAAGAACTTATAACAAAGAATGTGTAATAATTATAATTCGCACTAAAAGAAACGCATACTTTATAAAGTTCCTTTAAAATGTCTAAAATTTTATCTGGGTTTTGTATTATATCATCAATCTTAATAGATGTTTGAATATCAATTTTCAATTTTTCAATAATCTCTGAACTATAATTATACATCTCCTCTAAAAACTTAATAAATGCCCATTCATCTTTGTTTTTAGATTTTATTTTAATATCTTTTAATCCCTCTTCTCCAAGTTCTTTTATAGTGTTAGCAAATTCCTTTGGTTCAACATATATTCCAAACATTAAATAAATTAATCTTGCAAGGCTATTTTCTTTATAATTTCCATTTTCATCAATATCTCCAACAAAGAAAGGTAGTATCTTTTTCTCACATTGATTTACCATTTCTAAGGACATATCTACATAAAAATAAAGTTTATCTTTAAGTTCTAAAAGATATTTTGTATTTTCATAAATTGGGACGATATAATTTTGAATATATTCTTTCCATGCCTCTACATCCCAATATTTAAAATTTGGAATTGTATCATAATAAGAGTTCATTTTTCCACCACTATTAATAATTTTTATCTTTTAATATTTTAATATTAATGGTTTTTACGTTATCGAGCATCAAATTTAATACTTTACAAAAAAAATAATACTGTAAAATTAGTTTTCAAAAAAAAGAATTTTTATAATTTATCCAGAAAGGTAGACAAATCTTAAGGCAAAAGCTACTGCCAATACATAAACGAGCCAATGAACTTTTTTTGCTTTTCCACTAAATACTTTTAATATTGGGTAAGTTATAAAGCCCAGTGCTAAACCAGTTGCTATACTGAAAGTCAATGGAATTGATATTAATGTTATAAATGCAGGAATTGCCTCTGAAATGTCGTCCCAATCTATGTATTTTACACAAGTCATCATTAATGCCCCAACAACAACCAATGCTGACGCTGTTGCGTAGGTTGGGATTACCTTTACAATAGGATAAAAGAATAAAGCCAACAAAAACAGTAAAGCCACAATTATTGAAACAAAGCCAGTTCTTCCTCCAACTGCAATTCCTGCGGCAGATTCTATGTATGTGGTTACTGTTGATGTTCCTAAAATTGAGCCAATAACTGTTCCAAGAGAATCTGACATTAATGCTCTCTCAGCCCTTGGTAGTTTTCCATCCTTTAAATAACCTGCCTGTGAACTCAAAGCACTCAATGTCCCCAATGTATCGAATAAATCAACAAAGAAGAATGACAATACTATAGTTAGTAATCCTAAATTTAAGGCCCCCACAACATCCAATTTCATAAATGTTGGTTCTATTGATGGAGGCATTGAAACTATTCCATCTGGGAAGGGTGTTATTCCTAAAATCATCCCAATCAACGCAGTAATTATTATTCCCCACAAAATAGCCCCAACAATTCTTCTACAAAGTAAAATCCCTGTTAAAAATATTCCAAACATTGCCAGTAATGTTGATGGTTCTAATAAATTACCTAATGTAACCAATGTTGCTTTACTTTCAACAATAATTCCAGCATTTTTCAAACCAATAAATGCAATAAACAAACCAATACCAACAGCAGTTCCATATTTTATAGCATTTGGAATTGCGTTAAATATCATTGTTCTTATTTTTGTAAGTGTTAAAATTACAAACAATATCCCAGATATAAATACTGCTCCTAAGGCAACTCTCCAATCAATTCCCATTCCTAAACAAACACCATAGGTAAAGTATGCATTTAACCCCATTCCAGGAGCGAGTGCAAATGGATACCTTGCAAAAACACCCATTAACAATGTGGCTATCGCAGATGATATACAGGTTGCAACCATAACTGCCATAACTGCCCCAAAGTCCATCCCTGTAGCACTTAATATCTGTGGATTCACAAAGATAATGTATGCCATTGTCATAAATGTTGTTATTCCTGCCAATGTCTCAATTCTAAAATTTGTATTATACTTCTCAAACTCAAAATATTCTGCAATTTTCTCCAGCATGTAATCCCTCCTAAGTTTTGTTGAGATTTTATAACAATATTATTGTAGTATATTTAAATTACTGTATATTGACTAATATTATATTTATTTTTTCTTTACAGACTTTAGAACTCTATATCCTCCTTTAATTGTAACAGTTTCAACATTTCCAAAAACTTCTTTCATAAACTTTGCTAATGATTTAGCTCCTTGTTTTGTCTGTATAACTACCCAAATTTCTCCTCTATCCTTTAACATCTCCTTGCCTTCTTTAATAATTCTGTGAAGAACTTCCTTCCCAGCCCTTATTGGAGGGTTGGTTATAATTTTATCAAACTTACGGTTTTTAATATTTTCATATAAGTCACTGTAAATAACTTTTATATTTTGATTTTCTAAATTATTTAACTTTATATTTTCCTTTGCCAATTTTAAAGATCTTCTATTTATATCCACCATTGTAACTGACTTTACTTCATCAGCCAAAGATATTCCAATAACTCCATAACCACAACCTAAATCTAAGATATCATCATCTTTATTAACTTCCACATTTTCAATCAAAATTTTAGTTCCTTTATCTACCTTACCATGAGAAAAAACGCCAGAGTCAGTTTTAAATTTCAATTTTTTGCCTCTTAATATATCTTCAATAATTTTAATGTCTGATTTTGTAGTAGGACGTTCAGAGAAATAGTGCATTGTATCACCAAAATGTTTATAACTTTGTTTAAATTAAAATATTAATCTCCAACTATAAATAAAATTTTATGTAATTTTATCCTTAAAGGTGATATTAATGCATCTTTTGGATTTAGATTGTTTGAGTAGGGAAGATGTATTGAAAATTATTGACTATGGGATATATTTTAAAAAAAATAGAAGAAAACACGAAAAAGTTTTAGATGGTAAGAGTGTAGCAATATTATTTGAAAAACCCTCAACAAGAACAAGAATGAGTTTTGATATTGCTGTTTATGAGTTAGGAGGTCATCCTTTAATAATGAATCAAAATGAGATACACTTGGGTAAAAAGGAGTCAATAAAAGATACTGCAAGGGTTATGAGTAGATATGTAGATGCAATTGTGGCAAGAGTTTATAGGCATAGAGATTTAGAGGAGATGGCGAAGTATTCCTCAGTTCCAGTTATAAATGCACTAAGTGATATGGCTCATCCCTGTCAGATATTGGCTGATTTAATGACAATAAAAGAATATAAGGGAAAATTTAAAGGATTAAAAATTGCTTATTTGGGAGATGGCAACAATGTATGTAATTCTTTAATTTTAGGTTCTGCCTTAGTAGGAATGGATATATATGTGGGAACACCAAAAGGTTATGAGCCAAATGCCAAGGTAGTGTTAAAGGCAAAAGAAATTATTGAAGAGTATGGAGAAGGTTCTTTAACTTTAACTAACGATCCAATAGATGCTGCAAAAGATGCTGATGTGTTATATACTGATGTTTGGGTAAGTATGGGTGATGAGAAAAATAAAGAGGAAGTTTTAAAAGTATTTCCTCCATTCCAAATAAATAATAAATTATTAGAGTATGCCAAAAAGGATGTAATTGTTATGCACTGTCTTCCAGCAAATAGAGGTTATGAAATAACTGACGATGTAATTGATGGGGTGCATTCAGTTGTCTATGATGAGGCAGAAAATAGATTACATGTCCAAAAAGGAGTATTTAAATTTATATTTAAAGCATAGAGAGGGCTCTGCCTTCTATATACCTCCCATAAATTAGTCTTTATTTATTATCACCTCTCTCGCTAAAAATTTTTATTTTTTAATTTAGAGGATTTTTATCAAATTTCGAAGGGTCGCCTGTTTTGATTAATTTTAATATTTAATTTTATTAAATTATTAAGATTTTTTGGAGATTTTACTTAATTGTTTCTATCTTCAATTTTCCCCGATAATTAGGTTAATATTAAAAATTTTAAGGATTTTTAAGCAAATAAATAAAAATAGAAAAATTTATATATAAGTTCGGAGGTATATAAATAATAGCAGTTATTGACCCTCCGAACTATAACCCCTATATAAAGAAGTATAATAAAGTAATTTTAGAAAATTATCTCTTCAAATTGTGTCCTGTCTAAAATCACGCCCCAAAGGGGATGGAAACAATTTGTTTTAATTCATCGCTTAATCCTAATCTTTCTGGTTTAAAATCAAGCCCCAAAGGGGGAAATAAAAAGAGGCATTGCTTCTTTTAAGAAGCGATGCATAGGGAGTATAGCAATAGGGCGGAGCCCTATGGGTATAAAATCAGGCCCCAAAGGGGATAAAAATATTTAAAATTTTTAATAATATAAAATATTTATAGATTTATATATTCACATCTTTTTTAAAAGTAATACTGACCCTCGGGAAAATCTCTATCTGAATATTACAAAATCATAAAAATATCAAAAAAATATTATAATAATATGATAAATTCTAAAATCATAATATTATTATAATAAAAAACAGAATTTTCTTATGATATGATATTATCAAATCCCGAGAATGAATAATATGTTTATATGAAAATCTATAAGGATAATATTACGAATATATATCATAAATTTAAATTCTTTGATATAGTTGTAAATCTTATAGGCTTAAAAAAGGGCAGAAAATCCTTTATTACATACTGAATTTATAAATCTCCATATTCTCATACTTTTTAAAAGTAATACTGACCCCCGGTAAATTTTCAATTCAATATTATAAAATATGAAAAATATCTAAAAAATATTATAGTAATATTAAATATCCTAAAAATCGTAATAGATTATAATAAAAATTTTCTATTTTTTACGATTTAATATTATCGAATCCTGGGAAATTTTCTTGCTGAATATGATTTATTATGAAAATTTATAATATGTCTCACACTAATAGTAATCCAAATATTATAAAAATATCCAAAATTAGGGTAATTATTGCATTGATCATAACTATTTTAGTTCCTAACTTGGCTCCAAACAATGAAACATGTAGTGGCAAAGAGTGTTTTACATATCTTGTTGAAAATGTTAATACATTTCCAATAATTAATCCAATTAGAACCTCCTTTGAACTTAAAATATTTTCATTTAAAAAACCTCCTGCCATAACTATTGCGGCTTGAACATTTAAGACCTCAGTTAAGGCTAATATTCCAACATTCGGATTTAAATTTAATACACTTATTATTGGCTGGATTAATTTTTCAATATAGTTAAAGAAACCAACTTTGTATAGATATAAAACCAAAGTCATCATAAAAAACATTGTCGGTATAAATCTCTTAGAAAATTTTAATGTTTTTGTTAGTGATTTTTTTAAATTCTCTTTTTTATTCAACTTATTAATTTTTGGAACTTCATAAAAATCATTTTTTGAGATTGAAAAAAGATATAAAAATCCAATTATTGTTTTTGTAAATGCTACTCCCAATCTAATTAATATAAACAATACTCCTGTCCATCCTAATATTGGAATAACTACGGGAATAAAAAAAGTAAATATATGTGATAAAACCGATGGAAATGAATTTGCCAAAGAAGTTCCTATAAGTTCTTTCTCAGTTATTTTATTCTCTTTTAAACCTTCTGCTAAAATAGAATAGCCAACTGTAGGACTAAAAAAACACGCTAATATTGAAGAGATTGAAATAGAATTTATATTTAACTTCTTTAAAAATGGAAATAAATATTCACTTAGTTTGTTCATTGCTCCAATATTCATAATGTAATTTACAATAAACATCGTTAATAATACAACAATAGATATTTTTATCGTATAATATAGAGAAGTTTTGACGCACTCAAATAAAAGCATTATATAATACATACAAATCACCGTAATATTTGGAAAACTAAAATTTTTTTAGCCAATCTTTGACACTTAAATACCACTCATCCAAAAGTTTTTCCATCTTTTCTTTAACTTCTTTAAATTCAACTGGTCTATATATATATTTAAATCCACTCTTTTCTGTTATTTTTTCCCTCTCAACCAATCCACAATTCATTAAACTTCTCAATGCTTTTTGAACTGTTGTTCTATCTCTATCTACTCTTTCAGCAATTTCCATTACTGTTGCTTCTTTCATATCCAAAAGTTCAAAATAAATTCTAATTTCAATTTCCTGTAATCCTAAAATACATCTCATTAAATCCTCAATAGTAAATTTCTGCATCCTTGCTACTATGAGATTATCCAATTTATCACCTAATTAAAATCTCATCTTTTAATCTTTTTTTAATTTTTTCAATTCCTAAATTTTTAACAAAATCATACATTCTACCTTTTCCATACTTTGAATATAATCCAATTATAAAGTCAATAACTTCTATAACATCATCCTCTTTTTTAACATTTATTAAGAATTTTCCTTTTTTTGGAAACTTTCCTCCTTTTCCACCAATGAATATTGATATAACTCTATCTTTAATATATATAGCATTGCAGAGTTTGAGACATTCTCCCATTCCAATGCAATTTTCTTTTATAATTTTATTTACCCAATCTATTGCATCTATTTCACAAAAACCTCTACATTTTCCACATTCTTTGCATTCTTTTTTATTAATTTCTAAAATATATTTAAAACAAATGCCAATATCACAAAATTGGTAATGAGTACAATCATTTGGGCATCCACTTACATTTATTTTCAACTTTTTTGGAACCCAAATTCCTTCAAACTCATCATGAATAATTCTTGCCAATTTTATAGAGTCTCCAATAGAATTTGGACATTCAGTTCCAGTACATGCAACTATCTGCCTAATCCTCCTACCTGTTGAACCTAACTTTATTCCAACTTTATTTAATATTCTTTCAGCATCTTCTAAGTATTCAAACTTTATCTTTAACTCAATACCTTGTCTTGTTGTGATATGAATTTTATTTTCACCAAAATTTTTTGCAATATAACTTATAGCATCTAATTGTTCAGATGTTAAATAACCTGGCTTTAAAGATAATCTTATTGTGTATCCATCCTTTTTGGGAATAACTCCAAATTTGTAATTTTGACTGCAAAACATTACATATCACCACTATATTGATAGTAAGTTTTATATATGCAGATGTATCTAAAATTAAAGTGTGAATAAATTATTCACATATTACAAAAGGTGAGATTAATGTATGAATGGAAGTTAAATGAGATAGTTGATAGTGGTATCTGTGCAAGGTGTGGAACTTGTGAAGTTGTATGTCCAAACAATATAATAAAATTTGATGAAAAACCATATATTGAGGAGGAATGTTTAAGAAAAGGACATGGAATGTGTTATGATGTTTGTCCAAGAGTATCATCAGGAAAATACCAAATAAAAATCAGAGAGAAGTTTAAGGAAGAATATTACTATGGAAAAAGTGATATTGAAGGCCAAGATGGAGGAGTTGTAACCGCTTTTCTAAAATACTTATTAGAAAATGGAAAAATTGATGGAGCAATAGTTGTTGGAGATGAGTGCTGGAAGCCAGTTTCATTAGTCGTTCAAACTGCAGAAGATTTATTAAAAACTGCAAAATCAAAGTATGCGATATCAACCTTAGATGCATTAAGAAAGGCTGGAGAAATGGGATTAGAAAGAGTAGCAGTCGTTGGATTACCTTGCCAAATTAATGGTTTAAGAAAATTACAATACTTCCCTTACTTAGCCAAATATGATGGAGAACTTGGAAGAAATGGAAAACCTGTAAAATTACCAAAAATTGAATATCTCATAGGATTATTCTGTACTGAGAAATTTGAATATAACAACATGAAAGAAGTTTTAGCAAAGCATAATATTGAGATTGAGAAAGTTGAAAAATTTGACATTAAAAAAGGAAAATTATTTATTTATATAGATGGAGAGAAGAAAGAAATTGACTTAAAAGAGTTTGAAATATGTCCTGGCTGTAAAATATGTAGAGATTTTGATGCTGAACTGGCAGATGTTTCAGTAGGTTGTGTTGGAAGTCCTGATGGTTATTCAACAGTTATAATAAGGACTAAGAAAGGGGAGGAAATTAAAAATGCAGTTGAATTAAAAGAAGGGGTTAACTTAGAAGAAATTGAAAAATTAGGAAAGTTAAAATTAAAGAGATTTAAAAAAGAAGTTGAAAGAAGGAGAGAGAATAATGAATATATCTCATTCTACTGGACATCTGATTATGGTGGAATTGGAAAGAGATCTGATGGAACTTACTTTATAAGAATTAGGGCTAAGCCAGGAGGATGGTATTCTATTGATGAAATAAGAGAAGTATTAAACATTGCTGAAAAATACAATGCTAAAATAAAGATTACTGATAGAAGTGCTTATGAACTTCACGGCATTAGTGGATTTGATGTTGAAGATGCTGTTTTAGATCTAACAAATAAAGGATTTATAACTGGTTCAGAAGGACCATTAGTTAGAGCTACATTGGCATGTCCGGGAGGAGGAAACTGTAGTAGTGGTTTAGTAGATACATTTGAACTATGTAAAATCATTGAAGATAAATTCAAAGAAAGACCCGCTCCATACAAATTTAAGATTGCAATTAGTGGCTGTCCAAATGGATGTGTAAGACCACAAGTACATGATATTGGTATAGCAGGAGTTAAATTCCCTGCTGTTGATGAGAAAAAATGTAACGGTTGTGGAAGATGCTTTGAAGTTTGTAAAGTTGAAGCAATTTATATAAGAGGAGAAACTTCCTATACTAACTACAATGTATGTATTGGTTGTGGAAAGTGTATAAAAGCATGTCCAAATGAGGCAAGAGATGTTAAAGAAGAGGGATTTATGGTCTATGTTGGTGGTAAAACTGGAAGAGAAGTTGTTGAAGGAATCAGCATGAAGATGAACAGTGTTGATGAAATAATTAATTTAATAGATAAAGTATTAGTTGTTTATAACAAGTATGCTATAAAACCACAGAGAGAAAGATTAGCTGCAGTCATGAAAAGAGTTGGTCAAGAGACATTTTTAAAGGAAGTTATGAAATTAATGAAAAAAGAATCATAAATTAATTATATTTTTAAATTAATCGTGAATCCCTTTTTCAGTTATTCTAAACATTGCTTCAGCATCTGGTAAGTGTGGAGAATCATAGAGTTTAGCAACTCTTTTATCTCCTTTTGCTTTTCTTAAGAATATTCTAAATGTTGCTGCATGTCCTACTATATGTCCTCCAATTGCCTGCTCTGAAGGTCCAAATATTGCATCAGGTCTGGCAGATACTTGGTTAGTTACTATAACAACACAGTTGTATAAATCTGCCAATTTATTGAGTGTAGCCATATGCCTACCTAATTTTTGTTGTCTCTCTGCTAATTTACCTCTCCCTGTATATTCAGTTCTAAATGTTGATGTTAATGAATCTACAATTACTAATTTTATATTTAGCCCCTCTTTAATTAACTTTTCAACATTTTCTGCATAAAGCATTTGCATATCTGAGTTATAAGCTCTTGCGACTAATATATTGTTTAAAACATCTTTTCCATCTAATCCTAATGCTTCTGCCATTTGGATAATTCTCTCAGGTCTAAATGTTCCTTCTGTGTCAATATAAACTGCCTTTGGTTCGTTTAAAAACTCATCTCTTATTGAGTCATCTGCTAAAATTCTCTCTGGACATTGTAAATTAACACATGCTTGATGAGCTATCTGTGTTTTTCCAGAACCATACATTCCAGCAAATTCTGTAATTGACTGACTTTCTAAACCTCCACCTAAAATTTCATCTAAATTTTTGCTTCCTGTAGATAATTTCCAAATATATTTTCTTTGATCTAATATTTCACTTCCACTTTTAAATCCTAAATTACAAAGTTCTCTTGCGGCTTCTATAATTTTTACAGCCGCTTTTTCACTAATTCCATCAATTTCTGTAAGTTCTCCAATAGTTGCAGTTGCAATTTTCATAAAGTCAGAATATCCGGCTTCTTTTAACTTTTCAGCAATTGATGGTCCTACACCGGGTAATTGTGTTAAATCGTCCATATTATCACCATCAGCATAAATTTATAATTGTTAATATTATGATATAATGTAAGTAATAGAATGTTATAGTCAAAGGAGTATATGAATGTTGTTATTAGAATACATATTTTAATATATTTCAATGTATAAATAATAAAATTATAATTGAAAAATCTTTTATACTTAAAAATTTTCTAATTAAAATTTAGTGATAAAAGTTTATGGTGTGATATAATGATATCTAAATATTTAGTTAGAGATGTTATGAAAAAGGGTGTTGTAGAAGTATCTTTGGACACAAAGTTATGTGACGTCATTAAAACTATGGCAAAGTATGATATCTCCTCTGTTGTAGTTTCTGATGGAGAAAGGTTTTGGGGAATAATAACTGATACTGATATATTAAAGCATTATCATGAATTAGATAAAACAGCTGAAGAAATTATGACAGTAAATCCAATAACTATTAGTCCTGAAGCACCATTAGAAAAAGCAATTGATATTATGATAGAGCATAATATTCATCACTTGTATGTTAGATCTCCCTGTGAAGAGAAAATAGTTGGTGTTTTAAGTTCAAAAGATATTATAAAACTATTTTCTAAATTAATAGATTAATCTTATCTAAATAATATTTACATATTTTAATACATTAAACCGAAAAGTTTATATATGTGAAATGTAATGGATAATTATGCAAACATTCGGTGCCGCGGTAGTTCAGCCTGGGAGAACGCTGGACTGAAGATCCAGTTGTCGGGTGTTCAAATCACCCCCGCGGCACCATTTTATGTGCCCCCATAGCTCAGTTGGTAGAGCGACGGACTGTTAATCCGTAGGTCGCAGGTTCGAGTCCTGCTGGGGGCGCCATTAATTTTTAATCATCAGATTTTTTATTTTTTTATTGGGCCCGTAGCTCAGCCTGGTTAGAGCGCTCGGCTCATAACCGAGTGGTCAAGGGTTCAAATCCCTTCGGGCCCACTATATGCTCCGGTGGTGTAGTCCGGCCAATCATGCGGGCCTTTCGAGCCCGCGACCCGGGTTCAAATCCCGGCCGGAGCATTATATTACTATTTTTTATATGTTTAATGCAGGGGTCGCCAAGCCTGGCCAAAGGCGCTGGGCCTAGGACCCAGTCCCGTAGGGGTTCCAGGGTTCAAATCCCTGCCCCTGCACCATAGGTAGTGTGGCCGGGATGGGGTAGTGGCTATCCTGGGGGACTGTGGATCCCCTGACCCGGGTTCAATTCCCGGTCCCGGCCCTTTTTTATTTTTATTACTTTAATTGTTCTGAACCTAAAAACGATACATATGACGATGTTGGAATATTGGATGCAATGGAAGATGCGTCCCCGATCTAATAAGATCGGGGCTGAGGCAAGCCCACGACTGGGGTGGTGAAACCCCACAGCAACCAGTTGCAAGAAAGGTTTATCCTTTCTTGCGACCGTACTCCTAACTTAATTCCGGTTGATCCTGCCGGAGGCCACTGCTATCGGGGTCCGACTAAGCCATGCGAGTCATGGGGCTCCCTTCGGGGAGCACCGGCGCACGGCTCAGTAACACGTGGC
>NZ_JACCLX010000038.1 GCF_024490875.1 Methanocaldococcus sp. | reverse complement strand
TAAAATCCCAGATAAAATTTTAATCTCCACCGATTTCCTATCTCTCTTAAAAAGTTCCGCCATTCGTTCCTTTAATACTTCTATCGTCAGCTTCATATCCCCTATTTTTTACTTCCATATTTTTAAATCTTTCTTATCTTGACAGTCTCATCACACTTAAAAGAAACTTTTTTATACTTAAATTAATAATAACCAAGTAATTATTAAGAAGGTGAGTAATTATGGACATTACACAATTTATTCCAGATATTGGAGGAGGGTTTATTATAGGATTTGTTGTAGGATGGGCTGCAAAAAAGGCGATAAAAATAGTAGCGTTTTTAATAGGTATCTATATATTAAGCTTACTTTACTTGGCAAAAATAGGAGTTATAAGTATCAATAAAGATGCTTTTTTAGCATTAATTGGAAACTTTGAAAGTTCTTTAATAGTTTTTGGAAATAAACTTGTTGGTTTAATACACTCCCTTTCATTTGGAACTTCATTTTTAATTGGCTTTGGGTTAGGATTTAAAAAAGGATAAATAAAGATTTTATTTTTCTAACTCTACAACATCAACTGGCTCTAATGGTATATTTTTTAGAACTTTTCCAATTGTTGCCTTTGCTATTCTTATAGCATGCTCAGGACTTTCTGCATTAAATACCTTTATGGAGAGTAAAACACCTACTAAGGCTGTTCTTGCTACAACTAAAACACAATCTACCAATTCACCACACTTTGGACATATAGTTAATCCAATGTCTATATCTACATAATTTAGTCCTTCTTTATTTAACATTTTACCTATCTGAGATATTGTAACGCTTATAGCGTCTTCTACATCATCTACATTTCTCACAATGTAAGCCGCTTGTAATGTTACATGATAATTTGGCATTGTTTCTCACCAATAATAAAAACACTCCCTATATTTTTTATCAACTTCCTTTAACTTTACATATACAACTTTGCTATTATTTATAACTTATCGTTTGATAAAGTTTAAATAAATAATATTTCATTTAACAGAATAAAATAAAAATCTTGGGGATTGTTATGGTAAAAAAGGCAGAGGTTTTATTGGAAGCGTTACCATATATTCAGAAGTTCCATGGAAAAACATTTGTTATAAAGTATGGAGGGCATGCGATGATTGATGAAAAAGCGAAAAATTGGACTGCTCAGGATGTTGTTTTACTTAAATATGTTGGAATACATCCCGTAGTTGTTCATGGAGGAGGGCCAGAGATTAATAAAGCAATGGAAAAAATGGGCAAAAAACCAAAATTTGTTCATGGTTTAAGAGTAACTGACGAGGAAACCTTAGATATTGTTGAAATGGTGTTGGCTGGGAAAATAAATGGAGATATAGTATCTAAATTATCAAAATTTGGTGGAAAGGCTGTTGGATTATCAGGAAAGTCAGGAAGAATTATAATTGCAAAGAAAAAAATTAAATACATTAAAAATGAAAAAGGAGAGAAAATAGCAGTTGATTTAGGTAAAGTTGGTGAGACAGTTGAAGTTAATACTGAACTCTTAGATATATTAATAAAAAATGGATATATTCCAGTAATATCTCCAATAGGTTTGGATGAAAAAGGAGAAGCATATAATTTAAATGCAGATACAGTCGCTGGAGACATAGCAGGGGCTTTAAAAGCAGAGAAACTTATTTTAATAACTGATGTGGATGGAATAATGGATGATGTTAATAATCCAGAGACATTGCATAGAAAATTAACTGCTTCAGAGTTAGTTGAAATGATTGAAGATGGAAGAATAAAGGGTGGAATGATTCCTAAGGCAGAAAGTGCTTTGTATGCTTTAAATCATGGAGTTAAGAGTGTTCATATAATAAATGGAAAAATTCCTCATGCTTTGTTGTTAGAAATATTTACCGAGGAAGGTATAGGAACTATGATAACTAAAAATTAATTTTAAAAATTTTTTTACATTATATTTTATTTAGTTATGTTTTATCTTATATCCATATAATCAAATTTATTTTTAAAATATTAGAATTAATCGATATATCGAAAAGTTTAAATATAAGTGTATCAAGTATTAATAACGAGTATTAAATTACCACATATGAGATAAAAAATAGTGCGTGAGAGAATGTTAGAAGCATGTGAATCAAAATGGGATATTGTTAAAAATTTTATACCTTCGTGGTTTGCATCAGTAATGGGAACAGGAATTTTTGCAATATCAAGTTGGATGTATTCAGTATATATTCTAGTATTAAAATATGTTGCTATTGGTTTATTTTACCTAAATATTATAATGTTCTTTATATTCTTAATTCCTTGGACTTTGAGATGGATATTGTTCCCAAAAGATGCATTGGCAGATTTAGAACATCCAGTTTTAAGTTCATTTTATCCAACAATTGCAGTTGCAATGCTCGTATTAGCATCAGATCTTATTCTAATTGGGCATAATATAGATATTGCAAAATACTTTTGGGCTTTTGGAGCAATTGGTATGCTACTTTTTAGTTTAATAGTTCCTTACTATATGTTTAAATCAGAAAGTATAAAACTGGATCATGTTAATCCAGGTTGGTATATTCCACCAGTAGGTTTAATAGTAGTTTCAATTGCTGGAAGTTTGATAATCCCTCATTTAAGTGGAATATTATATGAAGTAGCAGTAATAATAAATTATTATTGTTGGGGTTCAGGATTTTTCTTATATTTGGCTCTACTTGCAATAGTTATTTATAGATTTATACTACACCATCCACTACCTTCAGAATTATCTCCAACCATATGGATCAATTTAGGACCAATCGGAGCAGGAATTATAGCATTGATTAATTTAGTAAATAATTCTCCATTTATTTCAGTAAAAGAGCCGTTTTATATATTTTCATTACTGTTTTGGGGCTTCGGTGTGTGGTGGGTCTTGATGGCAATAATAATGACAATACACTATGTTAAAAAACTAAAATTGCCTTATGGTATGCCTTGGTGGGCGTTTATCTTCCCTCTTGGAGCATATGTTGCATCCTCTCATATGGTTTATAATATATTCCAATACATTATAATAGATTACATTGGATTTGTATTATACTGGCTATTGTTTGGTTTATGGACAATAACCTTTATAAAAACTGTAATAGCCACATATCATGGATATTCATTTAAATAAAAGTAATTAGAAAATAATTATAAAAAATATGAAATAGGGAGATTATGAAAATTACAAGAATGCACGGTGCCGGAGGAAAGGCAATGCAAGATTTAATAAAAAATGTTATTTTAAAAAATTTAGAATTAACTTCTGTTAATGGCGGTATCGGATTGGAAAGTTTGGATGACTCTTCAACAATACCAATAGGAGATAAAGAGATTGTTTTTACTGTTGATGGACATACAGTTAAACCAATATTTTTTCCAGGAGGAGATATTGGCAGATTAGCAGTTAGTGGAACAGTAAATGACTTAGCAGTTATGGGAGCTAAACCATTGGCATTGTCTTTATCTTTAATAATTCCTGAGGGTTTTAAGTTAGAGGACTTGGAGAGGATTATTAAATCTATAAATGAAACTTCCAAAGAAGCAGAAGTGGCAATAATTACCGGAGACACAAAGGTTTCTGATGGTGTTGATGATATTATTATTTCAACTTCTGGGATAGGAATAGTTGATAGAGGTAAAGCTATAAGAGACTGTAATGTTAAGGAAGGAGATGCAATAATTGTATCAGGCAATATTGGAGAGCATGGATTATCTATTTTATTATCAAGAGAAGGTTTTGATTTTGATGTTAATATAAAATCAGATGTAGCTCCAATAAATAAATTGATTGAGAAGGTTTTAGAAGAAGGAATTCAAATAAATGCAATGAAAGATCCTACAAGGGGAGGATTGGCAGATGCATTAAATGAAATGGCTGAAAAAAGCAATATAGGAATAACGATATTTGAGGACAAAATCCCTATAAGTGATGAAGTTCAGTCAATTTGTGATATTTTAGGTTTAGATCCATTAACAATAGCTAATGAGGGAAAAGTAGTAATGGCTGTTAAAAAAGAAGATGCCGAAAGATGTTTAGAGATTTTGAGAGAACATCCATTAGGAAAAAATGCAGAAATTATTGGCTATGCTACAAAAGAGCATAAAGGAGTTATAATGGAAACTATTGTAGGTAGGAGAATTGTAGATATGCCAATTGGTGATCCTATACCAAGAGTTTGTTAATTCTATAATTTTTTATTTAAGAGGGGAAGTTTATGAACCAAACAATTAAAAAACTTATTATAGAACCATTAATTTATCCTTTTTATAGAGAAAATTATAAAAAAACATTATTGGGTGGCTTAGTAATTTTATCTCTTTGGATACTAACTTTATTTCCAAATATTTTATGCTATATCTTCTTTGGAGGTATCGTTGGAATTTTTGTATTAGGTTACTGTCTTACAGTTTTTATATTCACTCTTAAAAATATAGACTCTCTTCCAAACTTAAAAAATAAGGAAATATTTATTAATGGTTTAAAAATTTTTGTAGTTATGTTATTT
>NZ_JACCLX010000037.1 GCF_024490875.1 Methanocaldococcus sp. | reverse complement strand
GATAACATCATGCCCTGCTTCCGCAAACTCTATTGCCATCCTCGCTCCTCCATATGGTGGCTCCCCACCAAATTTTTCTGGTAAATTTAACTGTTCTATATACAACTTCTGATTTCCTGCTCCATATACTGATACTTTCATATTTTCACCTGAAAAATATCTTTAAAATAAACTTATATATACAATTATGGGAAAGAATTTCGAACTAATAATAAGAAATTAGTGTTAATTTCGGACTAATAATTATTAGATGTATGAGGAGAAATTATGATTAAAATTGTATATATTACAAAGAGGGGAAAACAAATATCTGAGCAGATTAAAAAAGTATTAGATTATTTCTATTATGAAAATAAAGTTGAAAATATAAAAGATTTTAAAATTAATGGAGATGAAAAAGGCTTTATATTTATAATGGCTACTGGAATTGTATTGAGGAAGTTTTTAGATAAAATTAAAAATGATAAATTTAAAGATCCTTTTGTTATTGTTTGTAATGAAAAAAAAGAACTAATTCCCTTGTTATCAAATCATTTGGGTAGAGGAAACTATTTTTCCAAATTAATAGCCAACCATATAAATGGAAGAGTTATCTTTACAACTGCAACTGATGTAAATGGAAAAATAGGGATTGATGAACTCTCCAAAATATTATTTTTGGAAACTCCAAAAAGGAAAGATATACTAAAGATAAATAAGAAAATTTTGGAGGAAGATATTAATTTAATAGTTCCAAAACATTGGAAAATAAAAAATTTGAATGGCTATAAAATAAGTTATCACGATAAATATGATGTTATAGTTGATAACAAAATAAAGTTAAAACCTTTAAGAATATGTGTGGGGATTGGGGCAAGAAAAAATATAGAGAGATATAAGGTTTTTTGGGCTATAAAAAAAGGTTTATTTTTAAGAAGTATTCCTATTTGGAGAGTTGATGCCTTTGCCACAGTAGAAGATAAAAAAGATGAGAGAGGAATTTTAGAGACAATAAATAAATTTAAAAAGCCATTATTTATTTTTAAAAAAGAAGAGATTAATGAAGTTTATAAAAAAATAAATTTAGAAAAGTCAGAATTTGTATATAAAAATATAGGCGTTTATGGAGTTTCAGAACCAGCATCAATATTGGCTGTTAAAAAATTAACAGATAAGAACTATGAAAATATTGAGTTATTATTAAAAAAATTTAAAAAAGATGGAGTTACCGTAGCAATATCTACTGAGCAGTAACTTTTTGTTCTCCTTTTTCCTCATCTCCATATAATATTTTTGCTATTTCTTTTAAAGTTTCAATACCTTTTGCTTCGGTTCTTAAAAGAGGGACATAAGCAATAACTTTATCCCCAAATTTCTCTTTAATCATTTCCAATCTCTTTAACTGCAATTCTCTTCTTGCTCTACAGAAGTCACACTGAACATCTTCTGGAATAAGTTGATTCACAATAACTGCATCAATTGGAATTCCATATTTTTGTAATGCTTTCATCGCTCTCTCACTCTCTAAGATACTCATCTCCTCAGGAATAACTACCAATCTAAAAGCAGTTCTTTCTGGATCTGATAATATTTTTCTTGCTCTAACTATTCTCTCTTTCATCTTCTCTAATTCTTCTAACATTTTGTCATAGTCAATATCTTCATCTTTTCCTCCAAATGGTAGGAATTTTTTCATCATCTTCATAAAACCACTCATCTGCTTCCTTAATTTAATCATTTTAGTCATATACTTGTCCATAACTTCTGGCATTCCTAAAAATCTTAAAGTGTGTCCTGTTGGAGCAGTATCAAATATAACTACATCAAATTCATTATTATCCATATACTTTAAAAATACATCAAAAGCAGCACTTTCATCAGTTCCTGGTGAGAGGGCAGCCATCTCTAATTGGTCCTCTAACATCTCTCCTAAGAATGGATTTTCTTCAATTTGAGCCTTTAACTTTTCTTTATATTCTTCCATCGCTTTCTGTGGATCAATTTCAACAACATATAAGTTATCAAAGCCCTTAACCTTTGTAGGTTCATGTCCAAACTCTTGCTCAAATATATCTCTTAAAGAATGTGCTGGGTCTGTTGAGACAATAACAACCTTTAATCCTTTCTGAGCTAAATAAACTCCTGTTGCAGCACTCATTGTTGTCTTTCCAACTCCTCCCTTACCTCCAAACATTATGTATTTGGTTCCATCCTTCTTTTCCAATTTCTTCTCAGTAATTCCTCTTAATGAATTTATTGAATCTTTTATTTTTGATAACATTTATTTTCACCTTAATTTATTATAATGATTTTAATCTTGATATGAGTTCATCAACATCAACCAAAGTATTTATACACCCATCCCTTAATAAAGGTTGTCCTTGTGAAGGAATTCCTTTTCTTGATAACATATTCATTCCATAAAATAAATCTCTATTGCACGCAACACCAAACACAGCATCTGGCTTTTCTTCTTTTAAAATTCTCTTTAAGAATGTAGAGCCTGGAACTATATAAACTTTGTAATTAATTTCCTTTGCCACTTTTATAATGTCTCCTATTTTACATCTCCCACAGAATATGCATTCAACACCATTAGGAGTTAATTTAGCAGGACATTTTGAATCTCTTAAACAGTGTGGAAGAACCAAAACCTTATTTTTTGCTTTTTTAAATGCATCTTCATAATATTTATTGTAAAATTCTATTCCTACTCTATAAGAAGTATCTTCTGTCCCAATTAATAGAAAAACTTTTAATAGTATCGAATAAAAATTATCCATTAAAAATAAAGCCAAATTTGGAAATATCAACCTATCTTTTTTTAATAATATATATCCGATAATTAAAATTAAGATGGATACTATAATTATTAATATAAATACTGTTAATGTTATCAAACCTACAATCTGCAAAAACCCATCTAAAATCAAAACATATCCCTCCTTTTTATACTCCTTATATATAAAATAAAAAATGATGGGATAGATATGATAACTTTATGTAATAAATTTGCTGATCATAAATGTTATGATATAGCAATAGTTGTAGATGTTTTAAGAGCATCAACTACAATAGTAACTCTTCTATCATTTATCGATGAGGTATATATAACTACATCTACACAGAGAGAAGAAGAAAATACCATATACATTGGAGAGAGAAAGGGCAGAAAAATAGAAGATTTTGATTTTGGAAACTCCCCAACAGAGATTTTAGCAAATAAAGATATTATAAAGGAAAGATATGAAAATGGAGAAAAGGTTATATTATCAACGACAAATGGAACGAGAGTTTTAAAAAACTTAAACTCTAAATATATTTTTATAGGAGCGATAGTTAATGCAAAGTATGTCGCTGAAACAGTTAAAGATTTTGAAAATGTCAGTTTAGTTCCATGTCATAGAGAAAACAATTTTTCAATAGACGATTTTATTGGCTGTGGAATTATTGCTAAATATCTCAATAGAGAGTATGACGAATTTACTAAAGTGGCAGTAGAATTAACAAAATATGACTGGATGTCTTTAATCTTAGAATCATCGTCTGCTAAAAATTTAAAAAATCTTGGATATGAAAAAGATATAACCTTTGCAATGTTGGAAAATAGCATTGATGCAGTAGGAATTTACAAAAAAGAAGATAACAAAGTTGTAAGAGTTAAATAAACTTTGTGATAATATGAGAATTGACATTAATAGAATAAAAGATGAAGAAGATATTAAAATGCTAAAAGAGTTAAAATGGAACGGATTTGTTTTTTATCAGTATGATTATGAATTTGACAAAGAATTATTTGAGAAGGTAAAATCTATTGGTGAAAGTTATAAATTAAAAGTTTATTCAGGAGTGAAAATAAAAACAGAGAATCCTAAAGAATTGAGAAAAAAGGTAAAGAAGTTTAGAAATAAATGTCATATAATATTAGTTGAAGGAGGAATTTTAAAAATAAATAGAGCATCTGTGGAAATGCACGATGTAGATATATTATCAACTCCTGAATTGGGTAGAAAAGATAGCGGAATAGACCATGTATTGGCAAGATTGGCATCAACGCACAGAGTGGCTATTGAAATAAATTTAAAAAATCTTTTAAGTAAAGATGGTTATGAAAGGGCGAGAACATTACTATTTTTTAGAAATAACTTAAAATTAGCAAAAAAGTATGATGTTCCAGTTGTAATTTCTACGGATGCTGAAAATAAATACCAAATTAAAAATCCCTACGATTTAAGAGCATTTTTAAACACTTTGGTAGATGTCAATTATTCAAAAAAAATTATGGAAACCACTTATAAAATATGCGAATTTAGAGATTATTTAATGAAGGATAATGTTGTTAGATATGGAGTTGAAATTATAAAAGAGTAAAGGTAAAAAAATTAAATAAAAAATTATTAATCAGTTTGTTTCATTTGTTGAATATTATTTAAAGATGATGCAATTTCGTTCTTTATGCTTTGTGAAATTACTCCTGAAACATCAATCAATCTCTCTTTTAATATCTATTG
Organism: Methanocaldococcus sp.; assembly: GCF_024490875.1. Lineage (NCBI taxonomy): Archaea > Methanobacteriati > Methanobacteriota > Methanococci > Methanococcales > Methanocaldococcaceae > Methanocaldococcus > Methanocaldococcus sp. The sequence continues at coordinate 3,980 of NZ_JACCLX010000037.1, read as the reverse complement.
GAATATTAACTGTTGTAACTATTAAATTAATCGATATATTTCCTTTGATTTCAACTGGTAACTTAGTACTTTTACTTTTAAGAACAGCCTCGGCAATTTTTTCATTAGATATTATTATTGGAAGTTCAAATGTTGAGTTTCCTGAGGATATTTTAATATTATCCTGTTCTCCATGTCCTAAGTGAATTTTGTCTCCATCAACTAAAGCATAAATATCTAAGGAAATTTTATTGATTGTTACTCCAATAGGATATGGATTGTCTACTAAAACTTTAATAGTAAATTTAGTATTGTTCATATTAACTGATTGTATTTTATATTCAATAACTTCAACTTTTGGAGGCTCTAAACATCCAGAAAGTCCAACGATTACTACCATTGGAATAAATAATATTAAGAATTTTTTTAAATCCATTAAGATTCACCTACATAGTTTTTAAGTGTAAATATTTTAATTATAGGATAAATAATATAAAAATGTTTTTTGTTAAATAGAAATTAAAAATAAAAAAGGTTGAAAGTTTGAGAGAGATATATAGACAAACAATTCATTTAATCGTTGGGGTTTTAATATCTTTTTCAGTATTGGTATTTAAAAAACTTTTAATAATCCCTTTATTTGTCAGTATAATAGTAGGGATTTTCTTATATTTTTTATGCAAAAAATTCTATATTCCAATAATTTCAGATTTACTAAATCTATGTAAAAGAGAAGGTGAAAATGGAGAAGGGGCTATATATTTTGCTGTTGGTTTATTAATATCTTTAATTTTTATTAACGATATAAAGGCAATATTTTTTGGAACCTTAGTATTTGCTGTTGGAGATTCATTAGCCACAATTATTGGAATAAATGGAAAAATTAGAGTAAAATATTTCGATAAAACAATTGAGGGATTTTTGGCATTTTTTATATCATCATCTTTGATATTATTTCCATTTTATGGAATTTATGGAATTTTTGTCTCACTACTTGCGGCATTCTTTGAATTTATAAGTAAAAAAATAAAAATAGATGATAACTTATATCTCCCCCTCATTGTATCATTTATTCTAAGTATTTGCCCATATAAACTCCAATTTTTTCATATCCTAACTTTCTATAATATTCTCTAACACCTATGCCACTCGTTATTAAAATTTTCTTTTTACCAAATTCCTCTTTAGCAATTCTTTCTGCCTCCTCTAAGAGTTTTCTTCCATATCCTTTATGTTGCCAAGTAATTTCTTTCAAATCCTTAGTTAATGGTTTCTCTTGACCACATACATGAAGTTGTCTAACTAACATAGTATTATCATCAATCTCTTTTCTAAATGGTTTATATGGAACCCTCAATCTTAAAAATGCTATTAATATATCATTTTTTACATCTTCAAAAGATAAAAATATTTCAGTTCCACCACTTGCTTCATATTCCTCTCTACATAACTTTATATAATCTAAATCAGGCATTATTCCTTTTTTATACATCACATGTCCTACTTCTCTGCATCTTATACATCTACACTTAATTCCATGTTTTTCCATATACTTATAAACTAACTCTCCTAAGTTGCTCTTTTTTACTCCATCAACTATTACTGTGGCAGGAATATCCCTCTGAATTCTTGAAGTTCTAACCCACTTAGGCATTATTGATTTGGCATAACTTATAACCTCAATAGCCTCCTCTTCTCTGTATGGCTTATACTCTCCTCTCTTCCACATCTCATAAAGTTCAGTCCCTTCTATAACCAAACAAGGATAGATTTTAACCATATCTGGCATAAAATCTGGATTAGTAAAAATTTCTTTAAACATTTTTTTATCCATTTCTATATTAGAGCCAGGCATTCCGGGCATTAAGTGATATGACACTTTTAAACCACTATCTTTTAACAATTGAGTTGCCTTTATGGTATCTTCAACTGTATGCCCTCTTTTACAAAATTCTAAAATTTCATTGTAAATTGTTTGAACACCCAACTCTACTCTTGTAGTTCCTAATTTTAACATTTGATTTATCTCTTTCTCTCCACAGTAATCTGGTCTTGTTTCAATGCAAAGAGCTACGCATCTATGCTCTGCCGTTTCGTTAATTTTTTGAGCCTCTTCTAAACTTTTTGCTTCAACTTTATTCATAGCGTCTAAGCATCTTTTAATAAACCAATCTTGATAAGATATCTCTCTCGCTGGAAATGTTCCACCCATTATTATAAGTTCTATTTTGTTCGTTGGATGTCCTACTTTTTCTAACTGCTCAATTCTTGCTTTTGTTTGTAAATATGGGTCGAAGTTAAACATTAAACCTCGCATAGTTGCTGGCTCTCTCCCAGTATAACTTTGTGGGACATCTCCAAATACACTCCCTACTCCTCCCGGACAGAATATACATTTTCCATGAGGACATTTTTCTGGAGAAGTCATAACTGCTACAACAGCTACTCCTGAAATTGTTCTAACAGGTTTCTTCCTCAATATAGGAATTAGCAATTTTTTTTCTTCTTCTGTAGCATACTGCAAAATTTCAGAATTGGAAGGATGTCCAATTCCCAATTTATAAATTCTTAAACATTCTGCTTTAATTTGTTCTATTCTTTTTTTATTTAAAGATTTATTTTTTTCATATTCTTCTAAAATTCTTTTAATTATACATCTCATTAATTTTGCCTTTTCATCCATGACTATCACCAATTAAGTATAAAATATAAAATTACATATATGAATATATCTATAAATCTATAAAAATATAACTATAATATTTAATATTATTCAACCAAAATAATTAACTTAATGCTAATTTAATGGTGATTAAATGCTAACCCATGTTAATGATAAAGGAGTAAAGATGGTAGATATCTCCAAAAAAGAAGATGTTTATAGAGAATGTATTGCAGAAGGATACATAAAATTAAAAGTAGAAACTATCAAATTGATAAAGGAACAAAAAATTAAAAAAGGTAATGTTTTAACTACTGCTCAGATTGCTGGAATTCTATCTGTAAAAAAAACTTATGAATTGATTCCTATGTGTCATCCTCTACCCATAACTTCAGTAAATATAGATTTTGAAATATTTGAAGATAAAATAAAAGCAATTTGTAAAGTTAAAACTACATACAAAACTGGAATAGAGATGGAGGCATTAACTGGAGTTACTATTGCATTATTAACTATATGGGATATGGTCAAAAGTGTTGAAAAAGATGAAACTGGAAATTATCCTGAGACTGAAATTTTTGGAATAAGAGTTGTTAAGAAAGTAAAAACAATTTAAATATTTTAATACTATTTTTATAAATTTTCATATTTCTATATTATCTATACTTGGAACTTGATAATATTAAATCATAAAAAATTTTGAGTTTTTATTATGGCAATATTATAATTTTAATATTTTTCATATTACCATAATATTTTTTTGTTATTCTTGTGATTTTATAATATTAAATTGAAAATTTATCGGGGTTTGTTATTACTCTTAAAAAAGATGCAAATATAAAAATTTATGAGTTTAATAGGAAATAAAGGATATTTTGCCTTTCTTTTATGCCTAAAAAATTATAGATAAATTAAAAAATTTAGATTTATATAGTGTATTCGTAATATATTTTTAAAAAATTTTCATATTTTTATAATATTTACTCTCGAGACTTGATAATATCAAATCATAAGAAAATTCTATTTTTTATTACGATAATATTACAATTTTGAAATTTCTCATATTGCTATAATATTTTTTTGACATTTTTCATATTTTATAATATTCAGATAGAGATTTTCTCGAGGTTCGTTATTACTCTCAAAAAGAATATAAATATAGAAATTTATAAATATTTTATGTTATTAAAAAATAAAAAAATTTAAATATTTCCATCCCCTTTGGGGCTTGATTTTAAACAGGACACAATTTGAAGAGATAATTTTCTAAAATTACTTTATTATTCTCCTTTATATAGGGGTTATAGTTCGGAGGGTCAATTACCCTTGTTATTTATAT
>NZ_JACCLX010000036.1 GCF_024490875.1 Methanocaldococcus sp. | reverse complement strand
TGTAGAAAGCTTCTTCTCCCTCCTTAAACGAAAAACTAAGTCCTTCTATAATAGATTCCCTAATAATTCCAAATTTATTACCATTATCTCCTGGCTTAATTCTTTCGCCTCCATCTATAACTACCTCTTATCCTTATCTTGACAATCTCATGTTAATTATAAAAAAATATAAAAACATAAAAATGATAATTTAAATCTTATAATACATAACATAAAAAGTAATAATAATATTATATTAAACAAAAAATGGTGATGAAAATGGTAAGAAATGCATTAAATGTTGGTGTTGGCCAATCAAGTTCAATATCTGAAGCTGTTGAAATGGCATTAGAAAATATAAATAATCCAAAATTAACGATTGTTTTTGCATCATCTGATTTTGATCCAAATGAAGTATATTCTGTAGTTAGAGAAAAAATCAAAAAAGGGCATATCATTGGAGGAACAACAGCAGGAGAATTTACCAATCTTTATACTAAACCTAAAACAGGAACTGTAGCTGTGATGTGTTTAGAAAGTCCTGCTCTAAAAGTAGGAATTGGAGTGGGGGAGAACATCTCAAAGAATCCTGAAGAAGCCGGAAGAACTGCAATTAATATGGCTTATCAAAACATCATAAAAGATCCTACATTAGCATCATTCGTTTTTTTAGGATTAATGAAATCTAAAAATACTAATTTATTAAATATTAATCCATTTACTACAATATGTCTTATAGATGGTTTACAAGGAGTTGAAGAAGGGGTATTAAGAGGGATGTTATCAAAAATGGGAAGAAGTTCAAGAATAGTAGGAGGTTCTTCTGGAGATGATTTAAAATTTAAACAAACTTATCAATTTGCAGATGGTGTTTATACAAACTCAGTAGTCAATGCATTGGTATGTGGTTTAAAAATGGGAGTAGGAATGAGCCATCCATATGTTCCGACAGATAAAGGGGCTGTAATTACTAAATGTAAAGGAAGAGTAATTTATGAATTAAATGAAAGGCCAGCAGCAGAAGTTTTAAAAGAATTATTAGAGGTTAATGAAATCACCCCAGAAGTGTTGAGTGTCAATCCTTTTGGAGTTAGAACAGGAGATGTTTATGCAGATTATATTATTAAAAGTGCAATATGTGCTAATAAAGATGGAAGTGTTCCATGTTATGCAGAGGTTCAAAAAAATTGTTATCTTACAATGATGACTACTGATAAAAAAACAGCAATTGAAAACTTTAAAAGAGCATTATACGATGCAGTAAAAGATGCTGGAAATCCAGAAGAAATTGGAGCAATTGTTATATTTAACTGTGTTTTGAGACATTTATTAAATGAAAAATTAGGAATATCTGATGTAGAAATTATAAGAAAAACTTTTGGTAAAGATATTCCTGTAATTGGTTTCAATACTTATGGAGAGCAAGGATCTACAAGAGGAGGTTCGATGGGACACTATAATCAGACCTCTACAATATTAGTAATTAGTAAAGAAACTCTCTCACAATGTTAATAAACAATTATTAAATCTAAATTAAATCTAATTTTTATTTTTTAAACAAATTAAATATTTAAAAATATCATAAACCCATATATTTGCTTATATAAATTTATTATAAAATTAAAAAATAGTGCTCCGGCCGGGATTTGAACCCGGGTCGCGGGCTCGAAAGGCCCGCATGATTGGCCGGACTACACCACCGGAGCATATTATAATTTAAAAAAAAGAGTGGCGGACCCGGGGGGATTTGAACCCCCGACCCCCGGCTTAGAAGGCCGGTGCCCTATCCAGGCTAGGCTACGGGTCCTCTTAAAGTAAGCATAAGCACTTCTTACAATAGAAATTACTAATATATATACTTTTCGTTTCATAATTAATAACAAAAATAAAATGGTTAATTATAAATATAACTTTGTAGTAAGATTTTCATTAAACATTAAATGTTATTTTTAGTTTTTTATTTTAATTATTAATCTTTTAAATTATTTTTAATTTTATTATTACTCTTAATGTTTCTTAATCTTTTTTATTTAATAAACTCAAAATAAGAGGTGAATTTAACTATGTATAAGATATTAGAAATTGCTGATATTGTTAGAGTTCCCCCAGAAGAGTTTGGAAATGATTTAAAAGAAACCATAAAAAAAATTCTTATAGAAAAATACGAAGGAAGATTAGACAAAGACGTAGGTTTTATTTTGTCAATAGTTGATGTAAAAGAGATTGGAGATGGAAAAGTCGTTCATGGAGATGGTTCAGCCTATCACCCAGTTGTATTTGAAACTCTTGTGTATATTCCAGAAATGTATGAACTTATTGAAGGAGAAGTAGTAGATGTCGTAGAATTTGGTAGTTTTGTAAGGTTAGGACCTTTGGATGGATTAATACACGTTTCGCAAATTATGGATGATTATGTATCTTACGACCCTAAGAGAGAGGCGATTATTGGAAAAGAGACTGGAAAAGTTTTAGAAATTGGAGACTATGTTAGAGCAAGAATTGTTGCTATTAGTTTAAAAGCTGAAAGAAAGAGAGGAAGTAAAATAGCTTTAACGATGAGACAGCCATATCTTGGAAAATTAGAGTGGATTGAAGAGGAAAAAAAGAAAAATAAAAAAGAGGAAGAATAACTAAAAAGGTGAGGTTATGAGAGCCTGCTTAAAATGTAAATATCTAACTAATGACGAAATATGCCCTATATGTCACTCTCCAACAAGCGAAAATTGGATTGGGTTGTTAATTGTTTTAAATCCAGAAAAATCAGAAATTGCTAAGAAGGCAAATATTAAAATTAAAGGTAAATATGCATTAAGTGTAAAGGAGTAGATAAGCATGTTAATACTCCCAGAAAATTTAAGAGAAAAATTAAAAAAACCCTTTGGAAAAGTATATAAAACATTACCAAATATAGATGGTGATATAGTAACTGTTGGAGATATAGTAACTAAAACAGTAATTGAAAATAATATAATCCCTAAATTATCCATTTTTGATTTAAAAACTCAAAGAACAATCCCTATAAAAATAAATCACAATTTTAAAAAAATTATTAAGATAAAAAATCCTCCTGGTTGTATATCTGATGAGGCAATAGAAAGTATTAAATACCTATCTACCATAAATGATAAAGACATCGCTCTATTAGTAGATGGAGAGGAAGATTTACTAACACTAATTGTTATCAAATACTTTCCTCTTGGAACTTATGTTTTATATGGATTGCCAAATAAAGGTATGGTTGTTATAAAAATAAATGAAAAAATAAAAAAAGAAATTGAAAATTTATTAAAACAATTTATAAGAGTTAATAAAAAATGATAAGAGGGATAAAGTATGGAGATAAAGATATTATCAGAAAGATACAATCCACTATTGAAAAGAAAAGAATACAGATTTATTGTAGATTATGAAGGAGCAACACCTACATTCAAAGATGTTAAATTAAAACTTGCAGCAATCTTAAATGCAAATAGGGATTTATTAATAGTTGAAAAAATTGTTGGAGAATCTGGAATGCAGAGAGTTAGAGGTTATGCTAAATTATATGACAATGAGGAAATGTTAAAGTTAGTTGAAAGAGAACACATTTTAAGAAAAAATAAAATAGAAGAAGAAACAGCAGTTGAGGGGGGAGAATAAATGACAAAAGGTAAAAAAACAGCAAAATACAAATATTACAAAATTGAAGGAGATAAAGTTGTTAGATTAAAGAAGTTTTGCCCAAGATGTGGACCAGGAGTTTTTATGGCTGAGCACTTAAATAGATACTCCTGTGGAAAATGTGGATATATGGAATGGAAACAGCCTCAAAAGAAAGAAGAATAAATTAATTATTTAACTCTTCTTTTAATTCTAATATATTCATAGCCCTCAATATGTCTGTCTTTGATATTATTCCTTTTAAATTGTTATTTTCATCTACAACAAAAACCCTATCAGCATAAACCATCTTTTTTAAAATGTCAGTTATATCAGTATTTTCATCAACTATTACAGACTTTTCCATATAATCTCTTACAGTCCCTTTTTTACTATGTATATTATTTATCCCTATACAACCAATTAATTTTCCATTTTCAACTACTGGATATCCAAAATATTTGTGTTTAAGCATAAAATTTAAAAATTCTTCAATGCTCATATTTGGATCTACACATACTGGATTTGGTGTCATAATGTCCTTTGCCTTAATATTTTTAAAGATTGTTTCAACTTCCACCATTCTACTCTCTTGTTCAGCACCAAAATATACAAACAAACTCACTAAAATTAATATAATATTCATTGATAGTAATCCAAAAATTAACATAGCCAAAGCTAAACTTTTTCCAATATTTGCCGCTATTTTTGTAGATTTTAAATAGCCATATTTTTTTGATAATATAGCCCTTAAAACTCTACCTCCATCCATAGGAAAGGCAGGAATTAAGTTAAAACTACCAAGCATTAAATTTAACAATCCAACTGTATATATTAAAGGATAACCTCCAATATTTATATCAAAAAATTGAGATATAATTAATAAGGAGATTCCAATAATAAAACTAACTATTGGACCAGCCAAACCTATCTTTAGCTCTCCTTCTCTTGGAATTTTATCCATCATCGCTACTCCGCCAATTGGTAGAAGTAAAATTTTCTCAATTTTGACACCATACTTTTTAGCCACATAACTATGCCCTAATTCATGTAAAACGACAGAGACAAACAATAAAATAAATAAAATAGCCCAAAATATATTTTTATTAATCACAGATAGCCCAATTATAATTATTAATAATAGAATAAATGTTATATGTAACTCTATTGGAATTCCCATAACTCTAAATAGTCTTATTGAATAGTTCATAAATTTCCCCTATTGCAATTTTTTAATTATTAAATCTTCAAATTCAATTATGTTATTACCTACTTATATACTTACTAAAATTGGTGACATTATTATGATCCCAGACAGTGAATTTATAAGAAAAGATAATATACCAATAACAAAAGAAGAAATTAGAGCAGTTAGTATTGGGAAATTAAATTTAAATAAAGATGATGTTGTTGTTGATATTGGCTGTGGTAGTGGGGGTATGACTGTTGAGATGGCTAAAAGATGCAAGTTTGTATATGCAATTGACTACTTAGATGAGGCAGTAGAATTAACTAAACAAAATTTAGAAAAATTTAAAATAAAAAACTGTGAAGTTATAAAAGGTAGGGCTGAGGAAGTTTTAGAAAAATTAGAGTTTAATAAGGCATTTATTGGTGGAACAAAAAACATTGATAAAATCATTGAAATATTGAACAAAAAAAATATTAATCATATTGTCGCCAATACAATTGTTTTAGAAAATGCCGTTAAAATTATAAATGAATTAGAAAATAAGGGCTATAATGTAGAGGCAGTTAATATTACAGTTTCATACAGCAAAAAAATCTCTTCTGGACACATGTTTTTAGCAAAAAATCCAATAACAATAATAAAAGCTGTCAGGTAGATTAAGTATGGAGGAGAAAATAACTCTCTCAATACAAAATCCAGAAAGTGTTTTAATTACCTATGTTGATATTTATTTAGGGGATAAAAATGTTTCATTAGAAGTTTTATCTAAAGACACTGCTAAGATAAATCTACCATTTGATAAAGATGATGGAGAAGGAGAGATTATTGTTAAAATTAGATATAAAACTCTCCCTCATCCAAAAAATAATAAGGATAAAAAAGATATTAAAAAACAAAATTATAATATGATGCAAAATCTTAATAAAATTACTAAAAAAACTAATGATAGAAAAAATGATAACATTATAATAGCAGATTCTAAACCAGTACCATTAGAGGATCTTAAAAAGGAAGAGAATAAGAGAAAATTAAGTGATATAATAATTGTCTAATTTATATTTATATCTTTTCTCTAATTGGCTCTAAAATCTTTATAAGTTCCTCAGCTACAGCATTTTTTAAGTCCATTGGATGTAATTTTTTATTTATAAACAGATTTTCCAATTCTTCATAGCTATTTACAGTTATATCTCCTCCAAATTTTTCAGGTCTCTTTATAGTTAAAGGATATTCAAGGAAATATTTAGCAATTTCCATTATTGGATTTTTTTCAATAACTCCAGCAGGACAGTATGCTTTTCTAATTTTTTCTTTAATTGTTTCTGGTGAGTCATCAACAGCAATAAAGTTTCCTTTTGAAGAACTCATCTTACTTTCTCCATCTAATCCAGTTAAAACAGGATTATGAATACAGACAACTTTTTTAGGTAACAATTCTCTTGCTAACATATGGATTTTTCTCTGCTCCATTCCTCCTACTGCAACATCAACATCTAAGTAATAAATATCATTGACTTGCATTATTGGATAGATAACTTCAGCAACCTTTGGATTTTCATCCTCTCTCGCTATAAGTTCCATACTTCTTCTTGCTCTTTTTAAAGTTGTTTTTAGGGCTAATTTATATACATTTAAAGTATAATCTTTCTCTAATTGAAACTCACTACCATAAATATATTTAGCCTTTAAACCCATAGCCTCAAAAACTTTCTTGTTGTATTCTCCTATTTCTCTAATCTCATCTAACTCTCCTTTTTGATTTAGATAGGCATGTAAATCAGCCAATAATATTATAATATCAAATCCAGCATTTTGTAAGTCAATCATCTTTTTAATTTGTAAGTAATGCCCTAAATGTATTTTACCACTTGGTTCAAATCCAATATATGCTTTTTTATTTGTTTTATTTAAAACTTCTTTAAGTTCTTCTTCACTAACTATTTCAGAAGTGTTTTTCTTTATCATCTCAAATGTATCCATCATTACCACCAGAAAATATTCTAATGCAAAACTTTATTATATTAGGCAGTTATATTTTATAAACACTTTATACTAATTAAATGTTATTCCATCGTTGGTGACAATATATGAGAAAAATAATTTCATTTAAGGTTAGTAGTGACCAAGAACTTTTAGATCTTTGTGAAAGATTATCAAGGCTAAAGGTTGATTGCACAATAGAATCAAAAGGAAATCATGTAAAGATCTTTGTATTTGGATTTGATAAAGATTCCTTAAATGAAAATTATAGGACTATAGTAAATTTAATAGAAAAAGTAAGGAGAATGTATAGAAAAGACAAAGAAGGCTTATATAAATATGTTTTATCAGAACTTAAATATCCAGTTAATAAAGATTTGATAATAGATACTCTTAAGACTTTAGGATATAGAGTTATATACTTAGAAGATGAAAATGCAATAAAAACAGACATTGACATTAATAAATTTAATGATATTCTAAAAAATCTCTTTGAACTTTATCAAGAGTTGAGATTTTCAAATCTTGGTTCAAAACCTGTAAAAAATTTAGTAGTTTTAGTATCTTTTATAAAAAACAAACCTATTGAAGAGGTAATTAAAGAGGCCTTAGAAAAAGAATTCCTTAGAGAAGAGGAAGATGGTAGAATAGTATTAAACAAAGATATAAACTTAGCTAAAAAAGATCTATTGGAGGGAGAATATGGAGATAAAGATATTGGAAAGGAAGAATAATTTAGTTGAAATTGAGTTAATAAATGAAGATCACTCTCTACCAAATTTATTGAAAGATATTCTATTAACAAAAGAAGGCGTAAAGATGGCTTCATACTCTATAGATCATCCATTGTTACATCCAGAAACTGGAAGATATATATCAAATCCAAAGATAACTGTAATAACTGAAGATGGTGTAGATCCAATAGAAGTTTTAAAAGAATGTTTGAGAGATATTATAAATATGTGCGATACTTTACTCAATGAATTAAAAGAGAAAATGAATAAACAATAATTTATTAAAATTTTCAATGTTTTCTTTTCAAATCCAGTATACCGAAAATTTTATATACTGTGTATAGTATTTTCTATATACAAATTTTTAATTTTTGTCTTAGAAATTTAGTGAATCTCTCTCTTTTAACTTAAATGTAATGTAATTTCAACTGTAAAATATTTATATAAGATGTCATATAATATTGGTGATTTTCATCAAATTTAAATAATTAAACAAGAATTAAACAAGTTAAACCTCAATAAAGTTATAAGGAGGAGTGAAATATGGACAGAGAAGCGCTGTTGCAAGCGGTGAAGGAGGCTCGCGAACTCGCGAAGCCGAGAAACTTCACACAGTCTTTTGAATTCATAGGAATATTAAAAGAGATTGACATGAGGAAGCCAGAGAACAGAATAAAGGCTGAAGTTGTGCTTCCTCATGGGAGAGGTAAAGAGGCAAAGATAGCAGTTATAGGAACTGGTGATTTAATTAAACAGGCTGAGGAATTAGGATTAACTGCTATTAGAAAAGAAGAAATTGAAGAATTAGGTAAAAACAAAAGAAAATTAAGAAAAATTGCTAAGGCACATGACTTCTTTATTGCTCAAGCCGATTTAATGCCTTTGATTGGTAGATATATGGGTATGATATTAGGTCCAAGAGGTAAAATGCCTAAGCCAGTTCCAGCTAATGCAAATATAGCCCCATTAGTAGAAAGATTGAAAAAAACTGTTGTTATAAACACAAGAGATAAACCTTACTTCCAAGTATTAGTTGGAAATGAAAAAATGACTGATGAACAAATAGTTGATAATATAGAGGCTGTTTTAAATGTAATAGATAAGAAATATGAGAAAGGTTTGTATCACTTAAAAGATGCATATGTTAAATTAACTATGGGTCCAGCTGTAAAAGTCAAAAAAGATAAGAAAAAATAAATAATGGGGATAAAAATGGAAACAAAAGTGAAAGCTCATGTGGCCCCCTGGAAGATAGAAGAGGTTAAAACACTCAAGGGGCTTATTAAAAGTAAGCCTGTAGTTGCCATAGTAGATATGATGGATGTCCCTGCCCCTCAATTACAAGAAATTAGAGACAAAATTAGAGATAAAGTTAAATTGAGAATGTCAAGAAACACATTAATTAAAAGAGCCTTAAAAGAAGCATCTGAAGAATTGAATAATCCAAAGTTAGCTGAATTGGCAAACTATGTAGAGAGAGGGGCTGCAATATTAGTAACAGATATGAATCCATTTAAACTTTATAAGATGTTGGAAGAAAATAAAAGTCCTGCTCCTGTAAAAGGAGGGCAAATTGCCCCATGTGACATTAAAGTTGAAAAAGGTTCTACTGGAATGCCTCCAGGACCATTCTTAGGAGAGCTCAAAAGTGTAGGTATTCCAGCGGCAATTGAAAAAGGTAAAATTGTAATTAAAGAGGACAAAGTAGTTGTTAAAAAAGGAGAAGTAGTTTCACCAAAATTAGCAGCAGTATTAGACAGATTAGGAATAAAACCAATAAAAGTAGGTTTAAACATTTTGGCAGTTTATGAAGATGGAATTATATATACTCCAGATGTATTAAAAGCAGATGAAGAAAAATTATTGGCAGATATTCAAACTGCCTACCAAAATGCATTTAACTTAGCATTTAACATAGCATATCCAGCAAGAGAAGTATTGCCATACTTGATACAGAAAGCATTTATTAATGCTAAGGCATTGGCAATTGAAACAGCATTTATAACAAAAGAAACTGCTGGAGATATATTAGCAAAGGCACAAGCACAAGCGTTGGCATTAGCCTCCAAGTTGCCTGAAGATGCTTTAGATGAAGATATAAAATCTAAATTGTCAGAAGTTGAAACAACTGCATCATCAACAGTTGAAGAGAAAAAAGAAGAGGAGAAAAAAGAGGAAGAGAAAAAAGAAGAAGATTCAGGAGTAGCAGGATTGGCATTATTATTCTAACCGAAAAATATAAATAATTAATAATAAATAGTGAATTGCAAATTAAATATAAATTATGGATAAAACACAAAATACTATTAATATTAATGAAAATGGAGGTGTAAAATATGGAATATATTTACGCAGTATTATTATTGCACAGTGCAGGAAAAGAGATAACAGAAGATGCTATTAAAGCAGTTTTAACTGCAGCAGGTGTAGAAGTTGATGAGGCAAGAGTTAAGGCATTAGTTGCTGGATTGGAAGGAGTTGATATTGAAGAGGCAATAGCAAACGCTGCTATGCCAGTTGCAACTGCTCCTGCAACAACTGCATCATCAACAGTTGAAGAGAAAAAAGAAGAGGAGAAAAAAGAGGAAGAGAAAAAAGAAGAAGATACTGGAGCAGCAATTGCTGGATTGGCTGCTTTATTCGGATAAATCCCTTAAATCTTTATTTTTTATTTTTATACAATATATTTATCAATTTGGATATACAGATATTATATTTATATTTATAAATAATCTATATATATGAGAATTTATAATATGTAAGCCATCTACTAAAAAGGTGAATAATTATGGAACCTGATATAAAAATAGTAAATGTTGTAGTTTCAACAAAAATTGGAGATAATATTGATTTAGAAGAAGTTGCAATGATTTTAGATAATGCTGAATATGAACCAGAACAATTTCCTGGATTAGTTTGTAGATTGTCAGTTCCAAAGGTAGCATTGCTAATATTCAGAAGTGGAAAAATAAACTGTACAGGGGCTAAGAGCAAAGAAGAGGCAGAGATTGCAATTAAAAAAATTATAAAGGAATTAAAAGATGCTGGATTCGATGTTATTGAGAATCCTGAAATCAAAGTTCAAAATATGGTTGCTACTGCTGACTTGGGAATTGAGCCAAACTTAGATGAAATCGCCTTAATGGTTGAAGGAACTGAGTATGAACCTGAACAATTTCCTGGATTAGTTTATAGATTAGACGATCCAAAAGTTGTTGTCTTAATTTTTGGTAGTGGTAAGGTTGTTATTACTGGATTAAAGAGTGAGGAAGATGCTAAAAGGGCTCTAAATAAAATCTTAGAGACAATAAAAGAAGTTCAAGAACTTTAAAATTTAGTGATGAAAATGATTGGGATAATTGACTACAATGCAGGAAATTTAAGAAGTATTCAGAAGGCAGTTGAACTTTATGACAGAGCAATAATAACAAAAGACAGTGAAGAGTTATTAGCGTGTGATAAAGTAATCTTACCAGGAGTTGGGAATTTTGGGAGTGCTATGGAAAATTTATCAAAAATAAAAGAAACATTATATAAAATATTTGATGATAAAGTTCCTTTTTTAGGAATATGTTTAGGTATGCAGGTTTTATTTGAAGAGAGTGAGGAAAAAAAAGATGTTAAAGGTTTGGGTGTAATAAAAGGTAATGTTATTAAATTTAGAAATGTTGAAAAACTACCTCACATGGGTTGGAATAATGTAAAAATAGTTAAAGACAACCCATTATTTGAAGGTATAGAGGATAATAGTTACTTTTATTTTGTTCATTCCTACTATGTAAATCCTTTAAATAAAGAGTATATTATAGGCAAAACTGAATATGGAATTGAATTTCCAAGTGCTATAAATATAGACAATATTTATGCAACACAGTTTCATCCTGAAAAAAGTGGAAAAGTTGGATTAAAAATTATAGAAAACTTCGTTGAACTATTATAAAACTCTTTTATTAATTTCTTGAAGTTTCATTTAAAAAATCGTTTAAAAATAATAATCCACCACCATAATTTACTGCCTTGGGATGAATTGATAAAAAATAAGGCTTGTTTTCAATTTTACTTAATTTGTAATCAATTAATGCAATTATTTCAGCCTCTTTTACTAATATTTTTGGAAGATACCAGGTATATTCTCTATTTATAATGCTAATTACATAAATTTTTCCATTTTTCTTTGTAATAATTTTGTTATTTAGAATTATTGTTATATTCTTCTCTAAGAATAATTTTTCTGCATCTTTTGATATTATGTATCTTGGCGGAATAAAATACTTAATTTTTTTAGGGTTAAAGCCACATTCTTTTAATATTTTAAAGGATTTATTTAGTTTTTCCTCTGCAACTGTTTTATTACAGTTAAATTCATCTCCTATATGATTGTAGGCATGATACTCAATGTGATAACCCTCTTTTTCTAATTCATGCAGATATTTAACAAATTCAGGATAGTTTTTTAAATTATGCTCATTTGCATGATTGACAATCAAAAAAAGATAAGTTCTATTTTGATAATGATATTTATTTATTATTTTTACAATTTTTTTTAAATCTTTAAAATAAACTGGACTAACATCGTGAATTAATATTATTGGCTTATTTTGATTTTTATATAAATTATAATTTGTATTTATTAAAGATGGCAATAAAACTATAAACAGGATTATAATTAATTGAAATAAAATTCTCATAATTTCCCTTATTTTATTAAAAATAAAATTTTATTCTTTTTTCTTTTTAAATCTTGGCATACATAAAATTTCTCTCGCCTCAATATTAAAGAATGTGTTCATATTTGCAGGTTTTATAACCATTGCGGTATCTGCTCCTCTACCAGTCCCTCCTATAGCGATAACCTCTTCTTTAGCTTTTATTAATCCAGCATCACAAGCCATAATAGTAATTTCATAACAAACCTTAACTCCTTGTCCAAAAGTTCTTAATGTCTCGGCAATAACTTGAACAGGACCATAGCCACCTAATTTATTTGATATTCCTCTCTCAACACCACTCAATGCATGAGGTCCTCTAAATACCTTAGCTCCTCTCTTTTTTAATTCCTCCTCAACTTCTTCACTCATTGAAATTATATCTTCCCCATAAAATCCTTGGTGATAAGTTACAACAACCACATTTAAATTTAGATTTTCTTTCTCCAATATATCAAGTAATTTTTTAGCAGTTTCTCCAGTAGATGATGCTACTACAATACTTTTTATATCTCCTTTTTTAGATCTTTCAACTGCTATTTTTAAAGTTTCATCTGTATTCTCTTTTCCAGGATATTCAAAAAGCTTCATATTATCTACCCTTTCTCTTTTTTAAAACTTCATCAACAATTTCTTTAAATACCTCATCACTTATAAATATTCCCTCTTCTCTCTTTTCTTTAACTTTTTTAACTATTTCACATAGCATATCTTTATCATATTCTATACCCATAAGTTTCAATTTATATGCCACTGCCCTACAACCAGAATGCTTACCTAATACAATATTTCTCTTAATTCCAATTTTTTCTGGAAGAAATGGCTCGTAAGTTAATGGATTCTCTATGACGGCATCTACGTGAATCCCACTTTCGTGAGAAAATACAAGTTCTCCAACTATTGGCTTATTCTTTGGTAACTTTATTCCAGAGTATTCTTCAACCATCTTACATAATTCTGGCAGAACTTCCAAATTCAACCTTAAATCAACATCATATAATACAGTTAAAGCCATTACTAACTCTTCTAATGCGGCATTTCCTGCCCTCTCTCCAATCCCATTAACTGTTGTTGAAACTGCCTTAGCTCCTCCAATTAAACCATATATAGAATTTATAACTGCAAATCCAAAGTCATTATGGCAATGAACTCCAATATGAGCCTTTTTTAAATTTTCTTTTAACTTTTTACATATGAACTCCATACTTTGGGGAGTAGCACACCCTGTAGTGTCTGCAATATGAACTCTATCCGCCCCAGATTCTTCAGCAGCTCTATGAACTTTAATTAAATCTTCTATAGGAGTTCTTGTAGCATCTTCTGCTGAAAAGGCAACAAATAATCCATGATCTTTTGCATATTCTACTGCCTCAACTCCCATCTTTAAAATGTCGTCTAAACTTTTACCATTGAATTTATATTTTAAGTGCAATGGGGAAGTGGCTATAAAGGTTATTATTCCATCAACATCACAGTCAATTGCCTTATCTATATCTTTTTTTAATGTTCTACATAATGCTAAAATATCTGCATTCAATCCTTCATTTGCAATTGCTTTAACAATTTCCGCCTCTCTTTCAGAGACAATTGGAAATCCTGCTTCAATTTGGTTTATTCCAAGTTCATCTAATTTTCTGGCTATATTCAGTTTCTGCTCCTTAGTAAAACAAACCCCAGGGGTTTGCTCTCCATCCCTAAGAGTTGTGTCATATATGTAAATATCCTTCAAATCTAACTTTGGATTGTAAGGACAAACAGCCTTCCAATTATTTTCAAATAAAAAGTCCATATATCTCACCATACTATTAAGTTTTTCTATTTCACTTCTATATTTGCTCCTATACTTTTCATCACCTCAACGAAGTTTGGGAATGATATTTTTACAGATTCCTCATTGTCAATTATTGTTTCTCCCTCTGCCTTTAAACCAGCAACTGTAAATGCCATAACCAACCTATGGTCATTGTATGTATTTAATTTAGCCCCTTTTAATTTTTTTACTCCTCTTATTATTAATCCATCTGGTTTTTCTTTAATATCTGCACCCATCTTTCTCAATTCTATAGCACATGCTCTTAATCTATCACATTCTTTCAATCTTACATGTTCTCCATTGAATATTTCTGTTTTTCCTTCTGCAAAGCATCCAAGAACTGCTATGGTAGGAACTAAATCAGGAATGTCTTTAACATCTATATCAATACCTTCTAAGTTATACTCTCCATTAATAATAACCTTATCTTTTTTGACTTTAATATCTGCTCCCATTTCTTTGACAATATTAATTATTGCCTTATCTCCCTGTTTTGAATCTGAAAATAAATTTTCTATTGTTAAATCTGAATTTATTAAGACACCTGCGGCGATTAAATAAGAGGAAGAGGAATAATCTCCCTCAACTATGTAATTTATAGGTTTATATTTTTGATTTCCATAAACTAAAAAGCCATTTTCTGTTTTATCAATTTTTATTCCAAATTTATTTAATATGTCTATTGTTACATCAATATAGGGCTTTGATTTTAATGGAGAAGTTAAAATTATTTTAGTGTCTTCATTATTAAATGGAAGAAGCATCATTAATGAAGTTATAAACTGAGAACTTATATCACCTCTAATCTTTACAACATTTCCTGAAATTTTAGAACTTTTAACTATTACTGGGGCAGTTCCATCCATTTTTGATGAAAATGCCTCTATATTGAGTTGTTTTAATGCATCTAACAATGGTTGCATTGGTCTCCTCCTAATTGAATCATCTCCAGTCAAAATTGCATATCCTTTTGGAATTTGAGAACTGATTGATGTTAAAATCCTTAATGTAGTCCCACTATTTCCAACATCTATTACATTATCTGGTGTCTTTAACTTTCCGCCTTCAACAATCCACTCATCTTTTTTTTTATCTAATATTATATTGGCTCCAAGCATACGACATCCATTGACAGATGATAAGCAATCCTCTCCCCAGAGAGGATTTTTTATTATACTTTTACCCTCTGCTAATGAAGATCCAATAACTGCTCTATGTGTATATGACTTTGAGGGAGGAGATTTAATAGTTCCTTCCAATCTCTCAGTTTTTTTTACTATTAACAAAATATCACCATATAACGATTTATTAATTAGTTTTTTTATAATTAATATTAACTTTAACTATTTAATATTTAATTTGGCTTTAAAAATAGAAAGATAATATAACCTAATAATTAAAAAATAAGAGAAAAATAGAAAAGTTAATACTCAAAATTATTGAGGTTTCTCCATTAATTTTTTCTTGCTTAGTATTCTTCCATCAGGTGCGTGTGGTTTTCTACTAACTGCATCCATTGCTTTTTCTAACTCTCTTGCCTCATCTACTAACTTAGCCGCATACCTCAACATTTCATGAGCAGATGCTACGATAGGAATATATCTCTCTGCCTCTTTTACAATAAAACATCCTTTTACATCTACATCAGCCACTTTTTCAGCGATAACGAAGGCGGCCATTGCTTTTGCCTTTGCATAAGGATTTGTAAATTCCATTGCTTCAACTGCTTTCTCTTCATCAATAACTATTCTTGGCAATTCAACTTGTTTTCCTTCTTTTATTGCTGTAATCATTTCATCAATTGCATTTTGAACAATTCTTAAAACACCTGTTCCCCCTATAATTCTTAAAATGTCTGAATTAAACATTGCCACTTCTACTGGGTCTAAAAACTCTCTTCTTGCTCCAATCATCGCATCGCATTTTATTATTATATATCCCAATCCTTGCTGTTCCATCTCATCCTTAACTCTCAATCCCGGAGCATCTCCAACAATTACTGATGGGATTCCACTCTTACTTAATATTTCTCTTGCTTTCTTTGGTCCAGGAGCCCCTGGGTTTGGACCTACATATATAATAATATCTGGCTTAATTTCATTAACCATCTTATTTGTAACTTCTTCTACTGATTCAGGATCCATCTTAGCCCCACTACCTAACACTCTAACAGCTATATCTTTCCTATCTGCTCTTTCATCCAATGATAAGTCAATTAATGGTGAGATTCCTAAATTTCCACATTTTATTACTCCAATTCTTACTACCATTTATATCCCCTCCCATATCTTGAATTTTCTTATAGATTTTTTTATAACTTATAATAATTTTTGTAATAATAAATATATATAATTTATTATTTATTTTCATTCAAAATCAAATAATGGTGGCATTTTATCATTAACTCCTGGGACATATCCATAGAGGTCTCTAATTTTTAGTTGCATTCTGTGAAATATATAACTTAAAGGAATATCCATTGGACAGGCATCTTCACACTGTCCACAGTTTATGCAACTTTGAGAAATATGGGATAATCTAATTCCTTGGAACATTATTGGATCTGGAGGAATTTTACCTTTATCTATTATTTCTAATATACACTCTTTACAGAAACAAATTGGACATGCATCTCTACAACCATAACATTTAATGCATCTATTCCAATACTCATACCATTTTTCAATACTAGGATATTCCTCCTCTAAATGTTTCTTTTGGAAACTTTTAGCGAGTTTAATCATACTTTTTTCAATTTTTTCTCTAATCTCAATATTCTTTTTAGATGGCTCTTTAACTTTTATATACCCCTCTCTTTCAGCATTTTTAATTAGTTCTCTTCCTTTCTCTGAACAGATTTCAACGAATGTCCATCCCTCCTCAGCCCCCCAATTACCACATGCCAAATCTGCATTTCTTGGAATTTTTAATTCACATCTTTGGCAATTTTTCCTTCTTCCATAACCCTTTTCCTCCAACTCATCAATTTTTATTGCTTTATGTTCCCCATTCTTTAACTCGATAATAAATTTCCCTTTATCAATCTCTTCCTTCACAACATCTTTCGGATCTACTTCATAAAATAACTCTATCATTTTCATTGCTGTTATTGGACTTATGGTCCCTCCACAGTTCAAACCTATCATATAAATGTTATCTAAATTAACTTGTTTTAACTTCGCCAATTCTCTAATAGCCATAGCGTCACACGGCTTAACAGAGACTGCTATTCTTTTATCTGCCAAATAATTCTTTATCAACTTCCCAAAATTCGTTGGAGCACAATGCAGAGAACCAGCAGTTTTAATTAATTCATTTAAATTCTTTACAAATACTGGGATCCCATCGTAAATATCTTCTCCTTTCTTTAATGTCAAGACACCATCCACAAGTTTTTTATCTAATAAGTATTTAAATAATGCCGTTACTGCTCCTCCACATTCCGCATTTTTTAAAATCTCCTCATCAGTCGCCTGAACTAATAAATATTTATTCATTCTATCACCATTAAAAATTCTTTACATAAAGAACAAAAAAAACTGTAACGAGGAATTTTTATGGATTTCTATGTTACATTATCTCCAGGATTGGAAAAAATATCTAAGAGAGAGATTGAAGAATTTGGAGGAAAAATTAGAGAAGTTAGAGAAGGAAAGGGTAGAATATTTTTCAATGGAGATTTATATTTAATTCCTAAGATTAACTATTTTTCAAGAACTATAAAAAGATTAAATATTTTATTGCATAAAGAAAAAATTCCAAATATCTCCTTAGAAGATGTCTATGACAGAGTTTATAACATTGATTGGACTAATTATATTAAAGAATTTCAAAGTTTCGCCATTAGACCGTTAAGAATTGGAGAGCATAATTTTACATCAATAGACATTGGAAGAGTTGCGGGAGAGGCGTTAATAAAATCATATCAAAAAGATAAAAATGTGAGATTAAAGGTAAATTTAGATTATCCAGATGTTATTGTTAGAGTGGAAGTTGTATTTGATGAGTTAATTATTGGAATTGATACAACAGGAGATACAGCATTAGATAAAAGAGGTTATAGAGTTTTTAATCATCCAGCACATATAGATTCAACTATTGCCTCATCTTTAATTTATTTAAGTGATTGGAAGGATGATGAGATATTATTAGACCCTATGTGTGGTAGTGGGACAATTCCAATTGAAGGGGCATTAATAAAAAGAAATATCCCACCCGGCAAATTTAGAGAAAAAAAATATGGCTTTATATTTGTGAATATGTTTGGAGAAGAGCTTTTAAATGAAGTAAAAAAGGAAGTTGTTGAAAAAGAAAATTATTATAATATAATTGGTTTAGATAAAAACCAAAAATATTTAGAGGGAGCAAAAGAAAACGCTAAAAGTGCAGGAGTTTTAGACACTATAAAGTTTGTCTGTGGAGATGCTACTAAGTTGCAGGATTTATTTGATAGTGTTGATGTTATTATAGTAAATCCACCATACGGCATAAGGATGGGTAGTAAAAGAATGGTTAAAAAACTATATAATGAATTTTTAATGTCAGTAAAGAAGATTATGCATGGAAATTCAAGACTTATTGTTATAACAGGAGAGGATAGATTATTCAAAGAGGCAGTAATAAAAAGTAACTTAGAGATTAAAGAGGAGTTTAATGTTATGTTTGGTGGTCTAATGACAAAAGTATTCTATTTAACATTATAAAAATTTTTGAGGGACAAAATGATAGAGGAAATAAAAAATTTTATTTACAAATATTATATTTATCCAGCAGAATATGGAACTGGCTATAATATAATCCAAGAGATAACTTATGGAACTATTTTAGCATTGGCATTGTATTTATTTTATAAAGCTTTGAGAAAGTTAAATGTAAATATAGATGAAAAGTTTGCAATTCCAGGAATTATATTTTCAGTATTAATTGCCTTAATGAGGGCATTAGTTGATTGTGGATACATTGAAAGAAGTTTTTTAACAATAACACCTGGAATTATTTTTTTAATTGGTGGATTTTTTATATTAACTATTTTAACTTCAAGAATTGTTTTTAAAGAGAACTATTATAAGATTTCAGCAATAGTTGGGTTAATTCCTTTATTATATTTTATTTTCATATTTTTACAACATCTTAAACATTTTGAAGTAATTTTATATATTATAATTTTAGTAGGATTCTTTTATTATTTAATTAAATATTTAGATAAAATATTAAAATTAAATATTTTTCAATCAAAAATTGACAGCTATGTTATAATAGGGCAGTTAATTGATGCATCAGCCACAACAATAGGAATTGGACTTTATGGTTACTGGGAACAACATCCAATACCAAGATTTTTAATGGAACACTTTGGAGTTTATGCCTTTATTCCTTTTAAACTTTTGGTAGTTTTAGTAATTTTATATATTTTAAATAAAGAAGTTGATGACATAAATATAAGGAATATTATAAAACTTTGTATAATGGCTCTTGGATTAGCCCCAGGACTTAGAGATTTATTTAGAATGGTTATGGGTGTTTAAAATTGAGATGATAATTATGATGGATATACTGTTATTTATACCCTTGTTTATAATTTTAGGGTTTATAATTGGGATTTTAGCAAGTTTATGTGGTTTAGGGGGAGGTTTTTTAGTTGCTCCAATTTTAGTAATAGTTTTTAATTATTTAGGAATCCCTAATGGTATAAAATTTGCTATAGGAACATCTCTATTTGTTGTTTTTATAAATTCCATTGTATCATTTATTAGACATATGAAACATTATGAAAATTTTAATATCGAGTGGAAATCTATAATTGCATTAGGAATTACAGGATTAGTTTTTTCAAAACTTAGTAGTTTTTTAGTTGTTAATTATATCAACACTTACATCCTAAAAAAACTCTTTGGAATTTTTTTAATAACAATTGGTATATATTTAGTAAAATCAGAAGAAAATAGAGATAATTACAAATTTTATAATGGAAGTATTGTTCATTTTATTGTTTGTGGGGTTATTGCTGGTTCATTGGCAGGTTTATTTGGTATCGGCGGAGGTATAACCATTATTCCAATAATGTCTTTATTTAAATATCCAATTAAAAGAGTAATAAAAATTACAATAAGTGTAGTCCCATTAATTTCAATTGGTGGAGTAATTACATACTTAACGGCAAACACTCAAAATTATATTTATAATGTTGGCTATGTGTCAATACCAATAGCATTAATTACAGTAGCTCCAATAATATACTCCTCAAAATTAGGATTACATATTCATCAAAAAATTTCTCCAAGATATTTAAGAATAATTCTTGGCATCATATTAGGAGGAGTAGGATTAGTTATGATTTATTAGATTCTTTAACCTCTTTAATACTATTTTCAATAAACTCTAAAACTTTATCAAATCCTTCCATAGTTTTTAGACTTAATAAAATAACTTCTGCGTCTGGATTAATTCTTTTAGCATCATTTTCCATCTTTTTTAAATCTACCCCAACAGCATCTGCCAAATCAATTTTATTAATTATTATTAAATCAGCAGTTTTCATAATTCCCGGATGTTTCTCTATTGTATCGTCTCCCTCAGTTGTTGAAACAATTACAATTCTTTTGTGAGTTCCTAAATCGAAATCTGCTGGACAGATTAAGTTTCCTACATTTTCAATAAACAATAAATCTATATTCTCTAAATTTAAATCCTCTAATGCATGCCCTACTAAGTGAGCATCTAAGTGGCACTCTTTACCAGTATTTAATGGAACTACCTCAACTCCATGCTTTTTCATTCTATCAGCGTCAAATTTTGCTATAACATCTCCTGCAATACATGCAATTCTATATTTATCCTTTAAATTTTCAATTAATTTTTCAATTAATAATGTTTTACCACTACCTATTGCCCCCATAAAGTCAAAGGCAACAACATTATGTTTATTTAAAAGTTTTCTATTTTTGTCTGCTAATCTTTTATTTGCCTTTAATATATCCTTTGCAATATCTAAAACTCCAACAATATGCATATTTTACCACCTTATTTTTCAAAATCTTCATTTTCATAATCATAATAATTTTGATTCATTTTTTCATACAATTCATCAACTTCACTTTTTTTCTTCCATAACTCAAATTTAGTTTTTTTAATTTTTTGTCTCTCTCTTTCTAAGAATTTAAAAGTTTTTGCGTGAGATGCACCTCTTAAAAGCATTTCAACAGCCTCTTTTGCTATTTGCACAGAGTCGTGCTCTCCAACTATTGAAACAGTTTTTCCATAAACAGAGACATTTGATTCAGTTAATTCCTCAATATATTTTCTTGATTTTCCTTCTTTACCAATAACTCTTCCTTTTAATCTCCTTAAACTCTTCTCTGAGCCTGCATAATCTTCTATATCTATAACTTCTAAAACATACTCATCACTAACTAATTTTAAAGCGATTTCTGGGTTAAATCCCCTTCCAATTGCTCTAACAATATCCTTAGCCTTCCAAACAGCTAATGGATCCTTTTGCTTATCAGTTCCGTAAATAGTTACAGTTCCATCTTCATCTATTTCTAATTTAACTCCCAACTCTTTTTCAATTGTTTTTTTAACACTTCCCTTTTTGCCGATTAAAACACCAACTCTTTCTCTTGGGATTTTTAAAATCTCAATATTATTATCTTGGTCAATATTTTTAAACACCATTTTTTCACCAATATAAAATAATATTTTTTACAACTGCTTAATCATCGCTTCATCAACTGGATTTATATCATTTCCTGTAATATACTTATATAACTCTTTATAATTACAATTAACTTTCTTTCTTCTAAAAAAATTACAGATGTTTATGCAATCTCTTATAAGTAAAGGATGAGCCAAAGGATGTTGAGTTATAACACTCTGAGAAAAATCTATAAAAACTGGCTCGTCATCTTTTACTAAAATATTATATTCACTTAGATCTCCATGAATTAACTCTCCCTCTTCATAAAGTTTTTTCATACTATCTCTTATAATTTTATAGTATCTCTCCCAATCTAAATCTTGAAGTTCTTTAAGTTTTGGAGCAGGAATTCCCCTGTATCCAACAAAATCCATAACTAAAACATTCTCCCTCCTCAATCTCGCCTTAGGAGCATTTATAATTTCAGAAGCCCTTCTCAAATTTCTAAATTCTTTTTCTACCCACGCGTGTATAATTTGCCTCCTACTACTCTTTCTCAAATGAAATCTTGGATCACCTTGTATATACTTACTCATAGTTTTAAAATCACAGGTAGAAACTCTATAAACTTTAACAGCCCTATAAAACTTCCCTTTTCTGGCTTTAAATACAACAGCCTCTTTTCCTGAATTTACTATTCCTATATACTCTGTTAAATGTTTTCCTGCCAATAAACTAAATAATGTCATAAGAGTTCTTTTATCAAAAACTTCATTGGCTGTTTTTAAATCTTCTAAAAACTTTCTTTCTTTTTCTAAGATTTCTTTTTGATATTCTCTATCTAATTGAAACTCTTCCTTTTCAGATAGTAATTTATTCAATTCATAAATTTCTTTGTCAATATCTTTAACTTTAAAATCTAAATCTTTTATATTCATCACCTTTTTATAATATCTCATCTAAGTAACCTTTTCTTTTAAGCCATTCAACTTGTGTTTTTGTGTATCTCCAAATTATGTCACACTTTTTATCTCCTTGAACTACCCATGGTTTTATTATAACAATATCTCCCTCTCTAACCCAAATCTTTTTCTTTAATCTTCCGGGAATTCTACCCAATCTTGTTTTTCCATCTAAACATCTAACTCTTACTCTACTTGCTCCTAACATTTGCTCTATAATTCCTAATATTTCATTCTCTTCTTTTTTTGGTAATCTTACTCTAATTTGTTGTTCTTGTTGCTCTGCCATATTGTCTCACCTTTTTTAAGTGTTTCTTATAAATACTAAATAAGGCTTTTAAACACATTATCTAGTGTTTTTTATTTTTAAGATAATTTCAATTAACTAAATCTTAACTGTAAATATTTAATATATTGCTCATTATATATATTGCTTTATGGTCGATATAAAATTATTAAAGGTTCAATTATTTAAATATAAGGGGATATGTATGATAAGTAGAGAGATGGCGATAAATTTTCTCAACGCTGCATCTGTTGATGATATATTGAATTATATAAATTTAATTAACAACAACTTCAAAAGAAAATATGTAACTTACTCAAAAAATGTATTTATTCCTCTTTCTAAGTGGTGTAGAAATAGATGTGGATATTGCATTTTTAGAGAAGATAAGCCAAGTTTAATGAAGCCGAATGAAGTTAAGGAAATCTTATTGAGAGGGGATAAGTTAGGTTGTAGAGAGGCGTTATTTACCTTTGGAGAGAGAGTAGATG
Source organism: Methanocaldococcus sp. (assembly GCF_024490875.1). Classification (NCBI taxonomy): domain Archaea; kingdom Methanobacteriati; phylum Methanobacteriota; class Methanococci; order Methanococcales; family Methanocaldococcaceae; genus Methanocaldococcus; species Methanocaldococcus sp. The sequence goes on along the minus strand of NZ_JACCLX010000036.1, from coordinate 8,287 downwards.
AAAATAAAGATATTAAGGAACAGTTAAAATCTTTGGGTTATAGCAATATATTAGAATATCTTTACGATTTAGAAGAATGGACATTAAATAACACTTCTCTATTACCACACACTAACTGTGGAATTTTAGATTATGAAGAGTTAAAGATGCTTAAAGATGTTAATGCCTCTATGGGGTTAATGTTAGAAAACGCCTCAGAGAGGTTGATGAATACTATTTCCCATAAATACAGCCCGGGTAAAGATCCAAAGTTAAGAATAGAGATGATTGAAAATGCTGGAAAATTAAAAATTCCATTCACTACTGGATTATTAATTGGAATAGGAGAAACTAATGAGGAAATTGTAGATTCTCTATTTAAGATAAAAGAAATCCATGATAAATATAAGCATATTCAAGAAGTTATAATTCAAAACTTCAAACCTAAGAAAGGCATTTTAATGGAAAATTTTAAGGAGCCAACACCTATAAAAATGTTGAAGGTTATAATTTTAGCAAAGTTGATTTTAAAAGATATCTCTATTCAGATTCCTCCAAATTTAAATAGAGAGACGGGACAGTTATTTTTATTGGCAGGAGTGGATGATTGGGGAGGTGTCTCTCCACTAACAAAGGATTATGTAAATCCAGAAGCAGAGTGGCCAGAAATAGAGGAATTAAGAAATATGAGTGAAGAGTTAGGATTAAAGTTAAAGATGAGATTGCCTGTCTATGATAAGTATATAAGTAGAGAGTGGTTGAGTGAAAAAGTTTATAATAAAATTATTGAGATGGGGTGGTTAAAGAAATAGAGTTTTCAATTATAGATATTTGCTTTTTTAAAATGTCTTCGTATCTATTTTTTAATATTTGCAACGCCTTATATGTAGATTTTCCATCTAATGTTAAAATCTCCTCTTTTCCTCTTTCAATGTATTTAACATAGCCAATATTATCATCAAAACTTACAGTCAAAGATATAAATTTATTTGAACTTAAAATATCTTTTAACATCTCTTCATAAACATTATTTCCACAGAATAAGTTTAATTTAGCAATTTCTTTTATATCCTCATCCTCAATAAGTTTTTCTATCTTTTCATATTCAATAACAATATGCTCTAAATTTTCTACTAATTTTTTAAAACTTTCTGCTCTCTCAATTAAACAGATAAATTTAATTTCAACCATTCCCTTACCTTTCCACCTCCATTCTCTATTTTTCCATTCATTAATTTTTTCTTTAATTTTATTAAGTTCCATACCTAACACCAAAAATATTTTTAATATGACTCTGTTAGGAAAAGTAGTAATTATTCGTAAATTATTTATACGCATATGTGGAAAATAAATCTATAAATTTAAGAGGTGAAATTATGATTAAGATATTGGTTGATAACACAGGATATAAAAAATTTTTTGCTCAGCACGGCTTTTCTGCTTTAATTGAAATTAACAATAAAAGAATTCTGTTTGACGCTGGGCAAAACCCAATAGTTTTGAGAGAGAATTTAAAATTGTTCAATGAAAAAGAAGGTTTTGATTATGTAGTTATATCTCATGGACATTACGATCACACTGACGGTTTAAAATATATTATAGAGAACGATTTAATTTGTGGAAAGGTTATAATTCATAAGGACGCTTTTTTAGACAAATATTCTGGAAATAGATATATTGGAATAGATAAAGAAGTAAAGGATTATCTTCTAAAAAAAGCAGACCTAAAGATTATAGAGAAGCCATACAAAATAGACAAAGATATTATCATCTCTGGATACATTCCAAGAGAGTATGAGTATGAAATGGAAGAATTTCATTGTATTAAGGATGGAAAAAAAGTAAAAGATGAAATAAATGATGATATGTTTTTAATTGCTAATGGAGTTTTAATTACTGGCTGTTCTCACAGTGGAATAATAAATGTAGTTGAATATGGAAAAAAGTTGAGTGAAATTAAAGGAGTTTTAGGTGGTTTCCACTTAGTATCTGTTTCTGATAACTACTTAAATAAAATTGTAGATTACTTCAAATCACAAGATTTTTGGATTATGCCAATGCATTGCACTGGATTTAAGGCATTAACAAAAATATCTCAATTAAACAACTTCATCTATGGACATGTTGGAAAAGTTATCAGTGTTTAAAATTTAGTTTGGGATTTTTATGAATGAAAAAGAAAAGCCAATAATTGTGAGTATTGTTGGTAATATCTTTTTAGGAGTAATAAAAATAATAGTTGGTTATATATATTCGAGTATATCTTTAATCTCTGATGGAGTTCATTCTTTATCTGATGTTTTAACAAGTGTTTTAGGATATATTGGGATAAAAATTGCTTCAAAACCTGCTGATAAATCTCATCCATTAGGACATTCAAGATTTGAGCCATTAATAGCTTTTTTAATGGGTCTGGCGTTATTTTTTACTGCCTGCGAGATTGGTAAATTTGCAATTGAAAGACTTTTCAGTAAGGAAGTAATTACTGTCAATATTATAATGCTCACAGTGGTTATAATTTCAATAATATCTAAGGAGTTAATGACACAATATAGTTTATATGTAGGAAAAAAGTTAAATAGTCAAATATTAATTGCAGATGCCTATCACCATAGAAGTGATGTTCTAAGTAGTATAGTAGTTTTAATTGGTTTATTGTTGGAGAAATTTGGAGTAAGTTATGGTGATGCCATTGCTGGGATAATTGTTTCAATTATGATTGCTAAGGTTTCTATTGAAATAATTATAACCAGTGTTAAGTATTTAACTGGTTCTTCTCCTCCAGAGGATTTTTATGAGATTGTAAAAAAAGAGGCATTAAGTGTAGATAAGGTTATAGGAGTTCATGATATAAAAGCTCATTATGTAGGACCTAAAATCTATGTTGAATTACATGTAGAAGTGCCTTCAAATATAACTGCAAAGGAAATGCACGATATTGAGGTAGAAGTTAAAAATAGATTAGAAAAATTAGATAATGTTGAAAAGGCATATGTTCATGTTGATATTGTTGATTAATTAAATAATATTAATTAATATTTTCCTAATTTATTCTATTTTTAACAAATTTAATAAAAAAGATAAAAAGAAAAATCTATCAGAAATTTAAATATAATAATCTATTTCTCTAAAAATAAAAATAGTAGTTTCGGGAAGTCTCAAAGCATAAGGCTTCGCCCTATTGCTATACCCAAAATGCTCTGCCTATTTAAGGATTGGTGGGCTCGGGGAGATTCGAACTCCCGACCACCGCCGTGTCAGGGCGGCATCATAGCCAGCTAGACCACGAGCCCACGACAGTCAGCGAGATTATTAGTATGAGTAACTTATATATAAACATTTCGGACATCAATGTCATTCTATATTTAAATTAATATAATTTATTACCGAAAATTATTTATATATTCTATAATTTAATTATTAATTGTTCAGGATATTTTTATAATAATTAAAGTTTATTAGAGTAGGGGGATATCATGGGAGTAAAGTCCTATAAAAATCTTATAAAAGATAGAAATTTACATTCACTTCATATAGTTTTAACATCATTTTTAGGAGAGTTAGCTAATTTAGGAGTATTAAATCAAGGCACAACTAATGTAATTGGTTTAAAAATAGGAAAAAAGATTGGTAGGTGTATTTCAGATTTAGAATATAAAATTCCAAATAATGATATAGAACTTATAATGTTTTTAATTGACTTTTTACAGATATGTGATGATACAATTATAAGAAAAGATAAAAATGCTATAATTATTGGAATTAAAATAGACAAATGCAAATACTGCCCAAAACAAATTGGAGAGGCTGAAATTCCAGGAAGTGCGTGTCCTATTCCTTCATTAATAACAAGTTTGTTATCATATTTAAAAAATAAAAATTATAGGATAAAATATTGGAATGGAACTAATCAACTACTAAAAAAAGAAAATGGCTATTGTTGGTTTGTTATTCAATGTAGTTGAACTAATTTTATTTTTATATCTTTTTATTGATATATTTAAATTAATAAAAAATAGTAAATTTTTTAATACTTATTATTTATTAAATTACAAAACAAAATTAGAATTGGTGAATAATTATGGAAATGCCTAAAAATTACAATATAGAAATTGAAAAACAAATACAGAAGAAATGGGAAGAAAGCAAAATTTACAAATTTGATGAAAATAGCAAAAAACCACCATACATTATTGACACTCCTCCACCATATCCTACTGGTAGATTACACTTAGGACACGCTCTAAATTGGACATATATGGATATAATTGCAAGATTTAAAAGAATGAAGGGCTATAATGTTTTGTTTCCACAAGGTTGGGATTGTCATGGACTTCCTACAGAGGTTAAAGTTGAAGAGATGTATGGAATAACAAAATCTGACATTGACAGACAAAAATTTAGAGAGTTATGTATAAAATTAACTGAAGAAAACATTGAAAAAATGAGAAAACAGATAAAATCTCTTGGAATATCTATTGATTGGGATAGAGAGTATATAACTATGACTCCTGAATACATTAAAAAGTCACAAACAGCTTTCGTTAGAATGTATAAAGATGGTTTAATTTATAGAGGGAAGTTTCCAGTAAATTGGTGTCCAAGATGTCAAACTGCAATAGCATTTGCTGAAGTTGAATACATTGAAAGGGAGAGTAAATTAAATTACATAAAATTCCCCAGTGCTGATGGAGATGAATATATAATTATAGCAACAACAAGACCTGAGCTTATGGCGGCATGTGTTGCTATATTAGTTCATCCAGAGGATGAGAGATATAAAGATTTAATTGGAAAAGAGTTTATAGTTCCATTATTTGGGCATAAGGTTAAACTGTTAGCAGATAAAGATGTTGAAAAAGAGTTTGGTACTGGAGCAGTTATGGTATGTACTTTTGGGGATAAAACAGATGTTCTGTGGGTAAATAGGCACAAATTGGAAATTAAAAAAGCAATTGACGAAAAAGGAACTTTAACTGAAATTGCTGGTAAATATAAAGGATTAAAAACAGAAGAAGCCAGAAAATTGATTATAGAAGATTTAAAGAAAGAAGGATATTTAGTTAAGCAAGAGACAATAAAGCAAAATGTTGGAGTTTGTTGGAGATGTAAAACTCCTATTGAAATTATAGTTACTGAACAGTGGTTCGTTAATGTTAAAAAATTAATTCCAAAAGTTAAAGAAGTTGCTAATGAGATTAAATGGGTTCCTGAACATATGAAAATTAGATTATTAAATTGGATTGAAGACATGGATTGGGATTGGGTTATAAGTAGGCAGAGAATATTTGCTACTCCTATTCCAGTATGGTATTGCAAAAAATGTGGAAATGTAGTAGTTGCTAAGGAAGAGGATTTACCAATAGACCCAACTAAAACAGGTTATGTATGTGATAAGTGCGGTAATAGAGATTTAATTCCTGAAACAGATGTTTTAGATACTTGGATGGATTCTTCAATAACACCAATGGTTATAACAAAGTGGTTAGATGATAATGAATTCTTTGAAAAACATTATCCTGTTCAACTAAGACCACAGGGGCATGATATTATTAGAACTTGGGCTTTCTATACAATAGTTAAGTCTGTTGCCTTAACTGGAAAAAAGCCATGGGATGAGATAGTTATAAATGGAATGGTGTTTGGAGAAGATGGGCATAAGATGAGTAAAAGTAGGGGTAATGTTGTAGAGCCAGATGAGATTATAGAAAAATATGGAGCAGACGCTTTAAGATTGTGGGCAAGTAATAGCGTTATTGGAGATGATGTCCAATTTTTATGGAAAGAAGTTGATTACGGTTATAGATTTTTAAGAAAGTTTTGGAATGCTTGTAGATTTGCTAAGATGCATATAAATGATGAGATTATTGAAGAGTTAAAAAAACCATTGGATGTAAAGAATCCAATAGATTTGTGGATTTTGAGCAAATTACAGAAGTTAATTGATAGAGTTAATAGAGATTTGGAGAATTATAGATTTAATACAATAGTAGAAATTTACAAGTTCGTATGGCATGAGTTTTGCGACAATTATATAGAGATGGTTAAATATAGATTGTATGGTAATAATGAGGATGATAAAAAAGAGGCAAGATGGACTCTATACTATGTAATAGACAAGTTAATAAGATTACTCTGTCCATTCGCTCCACACTTTGCAGATTATATAGCTGAGATTTATAAAATTGAGAATCTACACTTCTCATTCCCAGAGGTTGATGAGAAATTTTTAAATGAAGAAATAGAAAAAATTGGAGAAATAGCCAAAAATACTGTAATATCTATTAGAAGATTTAAATCCAATAAAGGAATGCCTTTAAATGCTCCATTAAAGTATGTTGAAATATATACAGAGGATGAAGAGACATACAATGCATTAATAAAAACAGCAAATGACATTAAAGGAACTTTAAAAATTGAAAACCTTGAAATAATAAAAGGTAAGCCAGATTTAGAGTATAGAATAGTTGAAATAATTCCTGATAAATCTAAAATAGGCCCAGAATTTAAAAAGAATGCTAAGTATGTTATGGATCTAATTAAAAATGCTGATGAGGAAACATTGGATAAGATAATAAATGAGGGATTAAATACTGAGTATGGAGTAATTAGAAAGGAACATATTAAGGATGTTAAGAGGGCATTATTCTGCGAAGGTGAGGAAGTAGATTCAGTAGATATTGAAAATGTATTGGCAGTAGCAGTTATTAGAAAATAAAATTAGAAAAATAAAATAAATAAAATAAATTTTTAACTTTTTTATTTTTATTCATCATAAACTTTTATTCCCCACTTTGTTCTAATCTCTTTAAATTTTTCTCTTAGTTTTTTAGTTATTTCTCCTACTTTTCTGTCGTTTATAACTCTACCGTCAACTTCAAATACTGGAACTATTTCCGCGGCTGTTCCTGTAATGAAGAGTTCATCAGCAGTATATATATCATGTAATGTTAATGGTTCTTCAACAACTTCAATACCTTCATCTTTTGCCAATTTTATAACTACATCTCTTGTAATTCCTTTTAATATACTTGAATAAACTGGTGGAGTTTTTAAAACGCCATTTTTAACAATGAAAATGTTATCTCCTGTTCCCTCAACTACAAATCCTTTATCATCTAATAAAAATGCTTCATCAACTCCTGCATAATTTGCCTGAATCTTTGCTAACACACTATTTAAATAATTTAATGATTTAACTGCGGGATTTAAAACATCTACTGGTAATCTTCTAACTGAAACTGTTATTGCTCTAATCCCATCCTCTCCTAATAATGGAGGCATAGGAATTGCTATACAAAAAATAGTGGGTTTTTCACATTTTCTTGGATCTAATCCTAAATCTCCTACGCCTCTTGTAACTACCAACCTTATATATGCATCTCTTAACTTATTAACTCTCAAAGTATCTAAAACTATATTAACCATTTCCTCTTTTGTTAGTGGAATGTCAAGACATATAGATTTTGCAGAGTCATACAATCTGTCAATATGTTCTTTTAACATAAAAACAACGCCATCATATGCCCTAATTCCTTCAAATACTCCATCTCCATACAACAAACCGTGATCAAATACTGAAATTTTTGCATCTTCTTTCTCGACAAATTTTCCGTTTAAGTAAATTTTCATTAACCTCACCTTTACCTAATTATGCAAAATAACAAATTGATATTAACATTATTTAAAAATTTTCTTCTCCTTACTTGTAAAAAATTTGGGCTTTTTGGTTAATTTTTTAATATTTGTAATATTATTTTTAAAAATTTTCATATAAGCATATTATCTATTACTGGATCTTGATAATATTAAATCGTAAAAAATTTTAAATTTTTATTATATTCTATTACGATTTTAATATTTTTCATATTATTATAATATTTTTTTAGTATTTTTCTTATTTTGTATTATCCAAAAGGAAATTTTCCCGAGGGTCAGTATTACTCTTAAAAAAGATGTGAATATAAAAACTTATAAATTCAGTATGTAATAAAGGACATTTTGTCCTTCTTTTATGCTTAAAAGATTATAAATAAATTAAAAAATTTGGATTTATATTGCATATTTTTAATATATTTTTAAAAAATTTTCATATTTATATAATATTTACTCTCGGGATTTAATAATATTACTATAATAAAAATTTTCTATTTTTTATTATAATAATATTATAATTTTAATATTTTTCATATTGCTATAATATTTTTTAGATATTTTTATGATTTTATAATATTCAAATCGAAATTTTACCGGGGGTCAGTATTACTTTTAAAAAGAATATAAATATAAAAATGTATGAGTTTAATAG